>JAWKPF010000006.1 GCA_041390825.1 Thermomicrobiales bacterium | reverse complement strand
GAGCGCGTTGCGGACCGCATAGCGCATGAAAATCGTGCGGTTGTTGAGTCCTTTGGCATCGGCGAACGTGACGTAATCTTCGCCGGTCGTGGTGATGATGACCGAGCGCATCGTCAACGCCCAGCCTCCGATCGAAACCAGGATGATCGAAAGCGCGGGCAGGACCGAGTGCTTCAGTACATTCCAGGCGAAGTCCGGCGTCCACTCCGGAAAGGTGCCGGCGTAGTAGCCGCCGGTGGTCGGGAACCAGGGGAACCGGAACGCAAACAGATAGATCAGGATCAAGCCCAGAAGGAAGAACGGCACCGCGTTCAGCGAGAGCAACGGTGGCATCACGAACTCGAGGAACTTCGGCGAGCGCGGCCAGCCCATGAAAGCGCCCAGCATGCTCCCGATGATCCAGGAAAGAAACGTTGTCGTGATGAGCAACCCGATGGTCCAGGGGAGCGACTTCCCGATGATGTCGATCACCCGGGAGGGGTAGTTGGCAATCGAATAATTGAAATCGAAATGCAGGAGGTCCCAAAGGTAATTCAGATATTGCTTCCACAACGGTGTGTCGAGCCCGAATTTCTTGTTGTACTCGGCCACCACCTCGTCCATGCCGCCCTGCACATTGCCGCCCAATGCCGCGGTCTGCGCCATTTTCTGACGCACCGGATCGCCGCCCCCCAGCCGCGGGAGAAAGAAGTTCACCGTAGCCGCCAGCCAGATGACGAGGAGGAACATGCCGACGCGTTTGAGGAAATACGAAAGGGTCATGTCGAGTACCTGCCGGGGAACACCTCAGAATGTGTTCGGGAATGGGGTCCAGCGTCCAGTGCCCAGTGTCCAGAGAAAGAACACTGGACACTGGACATCGGACACTGGACCTTCGCCCTACGACGCGGCAGCTGCCTTCGACAGCCGGTGCATGACCATCTGGAACGTGAGATGGAAATGCGCCGGATTGATATACGGGTCGTCCTGGGTCGGCCAGCCGGTCCAGTACGTCTCATTCATCGGCAGGCGATGGATACCCTGGGATACCTGGATATCCGGATAGTCCGCCAGCCAGAGCCCAATGCCCTTGTTCCAGATGTTCATGACCGCATCCATATCGGTTGGGCTGGTGCGGTAGAGCTCGTCGGTCAACGCGTCCCATTCGGCGTTTTCCCACTGCGAGAAGTTGGCCAGGTGGCCGCCCGGAATCTCGGTCGACGCGCTCTGGTAGAGCCGCATCGAGTAGTAGATGTCCGAACTGTAGCTGCCGCCATGGCCGAACATGGCGCCGGTGTAGTCGCCCGCGAAGAAGCGGGTGAACATGTCAGGCGGCTCGGAGTAGGTGGCCGCGATCCCGGCGCGCTTCAACTGCTCGACGATGATCGGTCCGACCGAGGTGAAGTCGAAGAACCCGATGATCTCCAACTGGACCTGGTTGCCGCTTTCGTCGACCCAGTTGTCGCCATCCTTGGTCCAACCCTTGGCTTCCAGCAGGGCATCGCCCTTTTCCGGGTTGTATTCGAGATAGGGATACTGCTCGAAGAGCGGCGACGCCGCCTCGACGAACGGCTGCAGACCGGGATAGTCGGGCAGGAAGAGGGTGGAGGGGAGACTCGCGCCGTTCCAACCGAACTCGATGATCTGGTCGCGGTTGATGTAGTAGCTGATCGCCCAGCGAACGTTCGGGTCGCTCCACGGATCGGCCTTGTTGTTCAGATAGAGCGAATGCGGCCACCAGTCGACATTGCCGAATGGCACATCGCGCGCGGTCCAGGTGGTGGTCAGGTCGTTGCCGTTGAACACGGTTTCGAACGTGGCCGGCTGGATACCGGTGGAGA
Organism: Thermomicrobiales bacterium; assembly: GCA_041390825.1. NCBI lineage: Bacteria > Pseudomonadati > Thermomicrobiota > Thermomicrobia > Thermomicrobiales > Thermomicrobiales bacterium. The sequence continues at coordinate 207,104 of JAWKPF010000006.1, read as the reverse complement.
TGTCGTACTGGTTGGAGATCACGCCCGCGGCCAGGTTCTGCTCACCCGGATCCGGGAGGTAGATGTAGCGTAGCGGCTCGGGCAGCTTGCCAACGCCGGCATCGGCGCCCCACCACGAATCGGCCCGGTCGAGCACTTTTTGCTCAGGCGCCGAGTAGACCACCTTCCACGGAGCGGTCGTCACCGGGTAGTTCCGCGCCGGGTCGTAGTGCGAGAAGGTCAGGAAGTCCTCACCCTCGAAGACATGCTTCGGCAAAATGAAGCAACCGATATCGAACTTGTACGAGATGAACTCGAAGAAGCGGGGCGATGGTTCGATGAAGTCGAAGACGACGGTTGTGTCATCGGTTGCCGTGGCTTTCTCGAGCGAGATCTGCACATCGGCGCCGAATTTCACACCGGCTCCAACTTCGACCAACTTGTTGAAGGTCCAGGCCACGTCCTCCGCCGTGAAGGGCGTGCCATCGCTCCAGGTGATGCCAGGCCGCGTCTTGACGGTGAGCTGCGAGTAATCCTCGTTGTACTCATAGCTCTCGGCGAGCCACATGGTGAAGGAATCGGTGAACGCGCTATAGACCGCCAGTGGCTCATAGACCATCTGGACGGCAAGCTGGTGATTGGCCAGGGGGAGATAGGGGTTCCAGAGCAGGTCACCTTCGGTGAACTTGCCCTGCGTGCCGCCGCGTACCGCGACGAGGGTGTCTTCCCGTGGGATCTCGGTCAGATCCTGCGCGAGAGCGGGCATGACATTCGTTGCCATGACGCTCCCGAGAACCGAGGCCGAGATTCCCAGCGCTGCCGCGCGCTTGAAGAGATCTCGCCGATTCAGCCGGCCCGAGGAGATTTCCCAGGCAAGCTGCTGCACCGCGTGCTGTTCCGACATTTCGGTTGTTCCTCCCATTTGCAAATCGCGCCGTTGTCCATTTGCTCCCTTGGAGTTGGCGACACTGTATTGCCAATCCGTCTCATGGTCAAGGAAGCCGGTAAACAATTCACTTGCTGAGATTCGGCAGCATCAGCTACGTGAACCAGCGCCGCCATTCCGCAGTGCCGGGATGTGCGAAACATCGCAATTTGGGAGAGAATGCCGCAAGCAACACAGCCGAAAAGGATGGTGGCAGATGATGCAAACATTGGGCGAATCGCGGCCGGCGCATTCGGTCGCTGGCGGATTGACACGCAGGGATTTCATCGGATGGTCGGCCGGGGCGAGCGCGGCGCTCTTGCTCTTCCGGCAGGGCGTCGAACGGGTCGAGGCCGCGGACGCCACCCCGGTGGCGGTCGATCCCGGCACGCTGCAACAACTCACCGACCTTTCGCAGGTCCTGTGCGGGGGCGGAACCTTCAATTCCGACCGGGCCACGAAGCTCTACCAGATCATCTTCACCGATCCGGCATTGGAAGACGGTTTCCACGCGCTAATCGCCAATCCGCCGGTGGCGGGCCAACCAATCGAACCCGATATCGCGCGCGCCACCGCTCAGGTCATTCTCCTCTTCTGGTTCGCCGACATCTATGAGGGCGAGCCACTGCCAGACCGCGGCAGCGCCTATTACCAACTGACCTCCTGGCAAGCCATGTACACCTTCTCCTGGGCGGTGTGCCACTTCTACGGCGGTTGGGCAAACCCGCCGGCGGACGGGCCCCTCACCCCGGCCAACAGCGTCAGCTAGACGAGGACGATCTGTCATGACCAACCAGAGTTCAGGATTCGATTGCGATGTGGCTATCGTCGGCTCCGGTATTGCCGGCGCATTGATCGGTTGGCAGCTTGCCCAGAGCGGCGCCAAGGTCATCATTCTGGAAGCCGGTCCGCCGATGGACCGCAGCACCGGTGTGGCCCGCGCGTTCGCCAGCGCTATCCCGTCGCTCCCCGAGGCGGCCTATCCCAGCTCCCCCTGGGCGCCGACTCCGTCGTCGCTCGATCCGAACAGCTACTACGTGCAAACCGGCCCCGACATGTTCAGCAGCAATTACGAGCGGTTGGTCGGCGGCACCACCTGGCACTGGCTGGGCACCGCCATTCGCCTGCTGCCGAACGACTTCACCATGCAATCGACCTACGGCGTATCGGTCGATTGGCCGATCACCTATGACGAGCTCGAACCCTGGTATCTGACCGCGGAACAGACCATCGGTGTGGCCGGCGATTCGGCGCAGTTCGATGGCGCGCCGCGTAGTGGCGACTTTCCCATGCCGGCGATCCCCCTCACCTGGTCGGATCAGAAGTTCGCCGCTGCCGCCAAGACGCTCCAGCTCGAGGTGCTGGCCACCCCGGCCGCCCGTGTCAGTCAAAAAGAGGGGTTCAACGGACGCCCGCAGTGTTGTGGCAACGCGTTCTGCATTCCCATGTGCCCGATCGGCGCGAAATACGACGCCACCGTCCATCTCGATCTGGCCACCCAGGCCGGCGCCGAGATTCGCGATAGCTCGGTCGTCTTCAAGCTCGATGCCGACGAGAACGGAACCATCACCACCGTCCACTACCGGCGTCCCGACAAGTCGGACGAATCGCTGACCGCGAAGATCGTCGTGCTCGCGGCCCACGCGATCGAAACCCCCAAGCTGCTGCTCATGTCCGCGACCGATGCGCTTCCGAACGGTCTGGCCAACTCCAGCGACATGGTCGGCCGGCATCTGATGGATCATCCCACGCAGTTGTCCTACGCGCTGGCCAATGAACCGATGGGTCCCTATCGCTCACCGCTCTCCACCGCCGGTATCGAGCAATTGCGTGATGGCGCCGAACGCTCCAGCCGATCGTCCTTCCGGATCGAAATCGGCAACGACGGTTGGTCGTGGCCGGGTATGGACCCGGTTTCCTGGTCTGTGAATCTGATCGAGCAGGGGGTGTGGGGCGTCGATCTCTACGACCAGATCGCCAAGCTCAACGTGCGTGCTGTGCGCATGGCTGCCTTGTGCGAGCAGCTCCCGGATCCGGAGTCGCGCGTCACGCTCTCGGACAAGGTCGACGCCATCGGGCTGCCACGCCCGGAACTGCACTACGTCATCGACCAGTACGCGAAAGACGGTTTGGCCGCTGCCCGCGACCAGTTCGCCGCCATCTTCGATGCGTTAGGCGCCACGCAACTCACCCAGGTGGAGCAGATTCAGGGCGCCGGCCACGTCATGGGCACCTGTCGCATGGGGAACGACAAGACCGATTCGGTTACCGATTCCTTCGGCCGCACCTGGGACCATCCCAATCTCTGGATCGCCGGTTCGAGTCTCTTCCCCACCACCGGCACCGGCAACCCAACGCTCACCATCGCGGCGCTGGCCATGCGGACTGCTCCAGAAATCGTGAAGGCGCTTGCCACGGGATAGCGCTATGTGGGACTGGGTGTCGATTCGATCGCCTGGTCACGGTCATGGACGCAGGTCTCTGACGCGCTCCAGCGACTCGCCTCGTCCAGCGCAATTGTGATCGCGTCCGCCGGAGTCATGACCGCAGGGCCGGGCAGCCCGCTGGGGGCCAATCTGCCGCCAGAGCGCTCTCGCTGTACGCGATGAAACTGCGAGAACATAGCGGCGTCGATCAGGTAGGGCGGAGCGAAACTCTGGCCAAGCACATCAGCCGCCTCGCACAAGCGATCCGCCGCGCTTGTGTTCCCTTGCGCAATCGCTACCCCGGCCAACCCCGCCAGGCAAAGCGCCATACCTGCCTGGCTGCCGAGATCGTGCCAAATCGTGATGCTCTCGCTCAGAAGACACCGCGCTCGTGCGGAATCGCCCTGCTCCAACGTCGCCGCCGCGAGACCGACCAGCGCCCGCCCAACGTTCTCCCGGTTCTCGATACTCCGAAAGAGCGCGACACAGGCTTCGTAGTGGATCGTTGCGGTGGCCACATCGCCGCTGGCCAGGGCAATGTTGCCGAGCGCGTGCAGGACGATGCCGCGCCCCCACGCATCGTCGACAGCGGTGAACTGTTGAAGACTCTCCGCATAGGCGCGACCCGCCGCAGCATGATCACCATGCTGCAGGTACGCATCTCCAAGATTGGCGAGGGCATAGGCAACCCCCCACCGATTCTCCTGTGAGCGGAAACGTGCAAGCGACTCCTGTTGCAAGTCGCGCGCTCGCTCCAGATCGCCTTCAGCCGTTGCGATGAGCCCTGCCAATGCCAACGAGAACGCCAGATCGTCATCCTCGAGCGCGCGTCGCAACGTCACCGACGCCTCGGCATAGTGGCTCGCGGCCGGGAGATCTCCGCGTTTCCAGGCGAGCGCTGCCGCGGCGTAAAGGGCGCTCGCCCTCGCGGTGTCGGGACATGAAGCGATGGGCTGGCCCAGAAGAGCGTCCGTCCAGCGGGTGCCTTCAGCAATCGAGCCGCGCAGCACCCAGAACCAGCTGAGCGCTCCGGCCAGCCTCAAGCCCACACATGGATCGCCCCTGGTAGCCGTCCAGGCCAGAGCTTCCCTGAGATTCGCAGTCTCGGTGTCCAGGTATTGCAGCCAGGGCGCTCGCGCGGCGCTTGGCAAGTGAGGCGCGGCAGTTTCGGCGACAGCGCAGAAGTACCGCGCGTGCCGCTCTGCAATCGATGCTTCCTCGCCGCTTTCCAGCAGACGTTCTCGCGCGTATTCGCGAATTGTCTCCAGCATCGCGAATCGCTCATTCGCATCGGGAGCCCTGACGGCATGCACGAGGCTCTTGTCGACAAGTGCCAGCAGGGAGCGAGCACAGTCCTCGGTCGCTCCGTCCGCGCTGCATACCGCTTCGACGGCTTCCGTCGAGAATCCGCTGGCAAAGATGGCGAGTCGCCGGAAGAGTCGTTGCTCGGGTTCGGTGAGCAACTGGTAGCTCCAATCGACCGTAGCGCGGAGACTCTGCTGTCGGGCGGGGAGATCTCGCAGACCGCTGTCGAGGAAGCCCGGTCGGCTGCTCAGGCGGCTCTGCACGGTCGCGAGCGACATGTACCTGAGTTGCACTGCGGCCAGCTCGATCGCGAGCGGGATCCCGTCCAGGCGGGTGCAGATGGCGACAACATCCGGCACATCCGCGCTGGAAATCTCGAGTGCTGGTTGGACGGCGCGAGCACGCTGCAGGAATAGCTCCACCGCCTCCGATCGAGCTATGCCGGCCACGCTGGCGCTCATCTCACCGATTGGCAGGCTGAGGGGGCGCACCTGAACTTCATGCTCTCCGCGTACCCCGAGCGACGCTCTGCTCGTCACCAGTGCCGATACCCCCGGGCATCGTTCGAGCAGGTCGAGCACAGCAGAAGTGGACGCGAGCAGATGCTCGAAATTGTCCAGAACGAGAAGCAGTTCCTTGTGGTCCAGAAAGCGCTCCAGACTCTGGGAGATGGTTTTCCCGGAGCGCTCGGTCAGCCCGAGCGCTCGGGAGATCGTCTCCAGCACCAGGTCGGACTCATGCACCGGCGCCAGGTCGACCCAGGCAAGCCCATCCGCGAAGGCGTCTTGCAGGCGTTCGGCAACCTCGATGGCAAGGCGCGTCTTGCCCACTCCCCCCGGTCCCGTCAACGTCACCAAACGCGCGCCGCCAAACCGCAAGAGACCGACAACGATGGCCGAATCCTGCGCTCGACCAACCAGCGGTGTCAGTGGACGAGGCGGCTGGGCGAAGCGGCGGTGCGCTTCCTGCAGGGCGCCACTCGTCCGTTCGTCGCCAGGCGCGTGGCGTTTGGGCGCGGACATGAAGAACGTGGCCTGGTCTTCCGGCGACAAGTCGAGCGCGTTGGCGAGGGCACGCAATGTGTGCGGATAGGGATACCGGCGTTCGCCCCGCTCGAGCGCGCCGACGGCAGCCGACGTCAAACCGGCGCGTTCCGCCAGATCCTCCTGGGACAGTCCGGCCGTCTGGCGCAACCGCCGCAACGTTTGACCAAAGGATGGTTCCGGCTTGTTCATCATGACGGCATGTCCCTGGACATGGTGTCGATGAGTGGCAACTGTGGAGGAAGTGTTGGGTCTGTGTGGATGGCCACGGTCTGCGGAACGGCGCAGAGTCATTGTAGCGCCGCAGTGAGTGAGCGTCAGACAAGGCGAGAACGCCCAGGAACAGGAAAAGGAAAGCATCCGATGATCGTTCAAGAGTCCGTGAAACAGAACCAACGCGCTTCGGCAGATGCCGAAACAACTCCAGTCCAGCAATTCATCGAGTTGCAGGCCAAGCTCCTCGAGTACTACGGGGTGTCGGCCGTCTCCCGCTTCGTCGAGCTAGCATCGCCGCAGATGCGAGCCCATGTGCTCGAAGCCGGAGCGGGGGAGCCGGTCATCATCGTCCACGGTGGCGATGGGGAAGCCGTCAATTGGGCTCCATTGATGGGGCCGTTGCAGCGGCACGCGCATATCTTCGCGGTCGATCGTCCTGGTTTCGGGCTGAGCGACGCATTCGACTACCGGTCTGTCGATCTCCGCTCCCACGCGGCCGACTTTGTGGCTTCCCTGCTGGATGCGCTTGGACTCGAGAGCGCCACCCTTATCGGTGGCAGCATGGGCGGGTTCTTTGCCCTGGCGGCTGCGCTGGATCGCCCCGCGCGTGTCCGCCGGCTCGTCCTCGTCGGCTACGCGGCCGGCTTGACGAAGGAAGTGGGACCCGCGCTGTGCAAGATTGCGGGCACTCCTGGTCTCGCCGAGCGTTTCATGGAGGGGAGGGACTCGATGGAGGCACAGCAGCAGCAGTACCGCGAGATGTTCCACATCGACCCGGCGACCGTTCCCGATCTGTACTTCGAAACCCGGATCGCCGGGCTCCGGCTGCCGTCCGAACAAGGCACCTGGGCGACCTTGCTCCCGCGGCTTGCCACGCTCGAGGGCATCCGTCCGGAGGTGTATTTCGGCGATGACCTTCCACGCATCCAGTCACCGGCGCTCGTCATCTGGGGAGAGCACGACATGGCTCCAGTCGCGGTCGGGCAGGACGCCGCCAGCCGGATCCCCAACGCGCGCTTTGCGTATCTGCCAGGTGTGGGGCACTTCCCCTACCTCGAGGCGCCTGAGAAGACGACGGAGCTCATCACCGCGTTTCTCGACGAACCCTGCTGAGCAACGTCCCACACGCTCTCGCATGTTGGTCGAACAGCCGCGGGCATTTCGCTCGCGGCTGTTCGAACGCTCGAACCGGGTTCTCACGTTGGTTGCCCCTCGTGGCGGCTCACGCCGGTCCCGTGACCTCGATTTTCAACAAACTCGGTGTCGACTCCCGCCGCGAGGCAGCCGCTGTCGCCGTTCGCGATGGTCTTGTTTGATTTGTCATCTCTGCCGGCACGACGATCGGCAAGTCCGGACCGAACGCTAATCGACCGTGAACTCGCGCTCCGAATCGATCTTGGCCGGGTCGATCTCCACTCCCATTCCCGGTGCGGTCGGAACGGTCACCACGCCGTTCACCGGCACGACCGGGTCCTTGAAGAAGTGCTGCAGGATCTGGTTCCACTTCACGAGGAACTCCACATACGGCACCTCCACGGGCGACAGCGCGGCTGAAAGCTGCACGTTGGCCGGCACCGAATGCCCGTGTGGGACGATGGGAATGTCGTACGCCGCGCAGAGATGGCAAATCTTCACCATCTCGCTGATGCCGCCCGCCCAGTAGGTATCCGCCTGCATGATGTCGACCGCGCGCGCATCCAGCAGTTCCTTGATGCCCCAACGGGTGTACTCGTGCTCGCCGCCAGAGATTGGCACCACCGACTTTTCGCGAATCTCGGCGTACTGCATGATCTTGTCCGGCAGCACCGGCTCCTCCAGCCAGCGCGGATCGTACGGTTTGAGCCGTTGCGCCATGTCCAGCGTGTACGGCACATCCCACGACATCCAGGCGTCGATCATGATGTCGCTTTCCGGACCGGCGGAATCGCGCAAGTTCTCCATCAGCGCGACATTCTTGCGAATCCCGTCTCGCCCATCGCTCGGACCCCAGCGTGGAAACCATTTCTGCGCGGTGTATCCCCTGGCCGCGAACTCACTGGCCCGGGCCGTCACCTTGTCCGGCTCCAGCGAATACCCCAGCATGGAGGCATAGGCCGGCAATTCGGTGCGCGTCGGTCCGCCGAGCAGCACATGCACCGGCACGCCCAGGGCTTTGCCGCGCAGGTCCCAGAGCGCGCAATCGATCGCGCTGATGGAGAACATCGGCGTGCCTTTGCGGTCGTGCACCCCTTCGCGGTAGAGAATGTCCCAGATGCGCTCGTTGGCCATCGGGTCCATACCGATCAGCTTGCTGCGGTGATTGATATGGATATGCGCCGCCGTGCCACGGTCCACCGGACCGCCAATGCCGGTGACTCCCTCGTCGGTCTCGATTTCCACAAAGGTCAGCACGATCGTGCTGGTCGTCTCGCCCGATTTCACCGGTTGCCAATTGGCGGTCACGCCGGTCTGCGCGTGGAACTCCGGATAGATATCGACCGGCCGGATCAACCGTTCTTCCCAGAACGGCCCGTCCGGATGCTCGATCGTCCCGGTCAGCTCTCGCAACCGCATGTTCGTGATCTTCATCGATATCCCCCCTCCTCAGGTAAAAGGCAACAGGAACCGGGCCGAGCGAGCATCCAGACCGAGTCGAAGCCCAACGCCTCCGCATCGCGCGCCATGGCCACGATGTCATCCCGACGTGGGATCCCTTCCATGGAGAACAGCCCGCCAGCGGATAGGACGAGACCACCCTCGAGCTGGCGGGAGGCGTCTGTCATTGCGTCGCTCTGCACTCCGTTGCTGGACCGGATGTGTCGTGGCGGGATTGTAGAGGAATCATTGGCTCGTCAATACGCTGAAAACTATCTACAGAACTATCTATAATGATAGACAGGACAATATCCAGGATCGTCGAAGGCAACCAGATGAAGACCATGGGTGTAACCGAGTCGCGGCGGAAGTTCGGAGAGCTTCAGCGACATTTCAAAGCTGGCGGAGAACCGATCCACATTACGAACCGGCAAGGAGCATCGGTGGTTCTGATTTCGTACTCCGAGTACCAGGAGCTCACGAGCTACAGGCTCACCCATATGCGGCAGCCTGCCGAGCCGGCCGAGCACACACCGGAGGGAACAACTCCATGAAGCGCATGAGTGCGAGCGATGTTCAGAACCATTGGGGAGAGTTCGTCCGGTCGGTGACCGAAGAGGGGCAATCGGTGGTTGTCGAGAGTCGGCGAGAGCCGATTTTTGTCGCGATCTCGCCAAGAGAGTTCGCACGATTTCAGGCATTGCTGCGGGAGCAACGGCTCCAGCACGCACGCAATGCGTTGCAGGAAATCGAGCGGCTGCAACAGGGTCGCAATGACGATCTCTCCGAGGACGAGATCGAAGCGATTGGAAATGAAGCGGCGCGTGAGATCCGCGACGAGCTCGAGAGGCATCTCTACGGCCATCCACTCTCCGCGAGCTCATGATGCCCAGATGGCGTGTGCTCTGCGACGCGAACGTCTTTATCAGCTATCTCCTGCAACCGGCGGGGAACGGCACGATTCAACAGGTTGTGAGATTCTGTTTCTCCGACGAATGCCAACTGGTGTTGACCAGCGAACTGCTCAGTGAGATTCGGGTCTCGACAGAGTCCAAGCCGAAACTCATGAGCCGTATCGATCCACGGGCTGTGGCCCGATTGATCGAGGCGCTGAATGAAATTGGTGAGTTCGTAACGGTAAAGCCAGCGGAGAGCGCTCCCAGGGTACGTGACATCAAAGACACCTATCTGCTGCAGGCATCCAGGGCCGGCGATGTCGATGTCCTTGTCACAGGAGATCTCGATCTGCGAGCGCTTCGGGACGAGATTTCGAAGCCGCTCATCGTCAATCCAGCGGAGTTGCTCGTCGTGCTACAAGTAACTTACAATACGTAAGTTATCAGTCTCGTCTTCTCGAAAGGCATGCACCCTTGACCCAACCCTCCATCCCAGCCGGAACCCACATTGGCCATGTCCATCTCAAGGTCGCCGATCTCGATCGCGCCATCTGGTTCTATCGCGACGTGCTGGGGTTCGACCTGCTCTACACCATGGGCGCCGCCGCGTTTCTCTCGGCCGGCGGGTACCACCATCACATCGCCCTGAACACCTGGGAGAGCAAAGGCGGTCAGCCGCCCGCAGGCGGCAGCACCGGGCTCTATCACTTTGCCATCAACTACTCGACCCGAAAAGACCTGGCCGTTGCCTTCAAGCGCCTGCGCGACAATGGCTGGCAGATCGAGGGCTACAACGACCACGGCACGCATATCGCGCTCTACCTGCACGACCCGGACTTCAACGGCATCGAGCTCGCCTGGGACCGCGATCCGTCCGAGTGGCCGCAGTTCGCCGGATTGCAAAACGACGTCGCCGCCCAGAACATGATCGAGGGCCATCGCCACCTCGATCTCCGCGCTCTGCTCGCGGAGGCCACCGCGGACGACCTCGACGCCGTGATGACCCCAGCGTAGCCTTGGCGGAGATCTTCTCTTCGATGCGAGGAGCGGGAGCATCGCCGAAGCTTGCGGTCGCCGGCCATCGAGCGAAGGGAACAGGGGAGTGACATTCCCGACAACCGGAAGGGGTTCATGAACGGTCTGGCCAGGCATTTCATCGAAGAGGAGCCGCGCAGGCGCATTGGCGAAGTGCTCGATGTGGAGGTAGCGGCTACCCGCGGATGGTGGTTACCCCCATTGGAGATGTTGCTCGGTGGGCAACTTCTGGGACGGTTCTTCGGGAGTCCAACGCATCCCGTCCGGAGCGGACTGGCCTTTACCGCCTGCATGGGAGCGGTGACAGCAACGCATGCTCTGGGACATATCACCACCGCCCGCATGGTGGAAGCGCCGATGGATACCGTGCTGCTGACGCCGATCCGGCCGTACACGTTGTACGACGACATGGGTGAAGCCATTTCGGAGGATCAACATCGCGGGCGGGCGATCGGCGGTCCGGTGTTGAGCCTCTCCGCCGGGTTCGGCGCGCTGTTCCTCTCACGCTTTCTCAAGAATCGCTATCTTCGCTTCTACGGACTCGCCAGCATGTTCGTTGGATTGGCCGCATTGGTCCCGATTTTCGGCAACGATGGCGAGGCGCTGTTCCTGAACAAGCACGATTAGCGCGGTGCTCCTGGTCGGAGCGAGAGTGAACGACAGGGATGCTCGATCCGGAGCATCCCTGTGCGTTTGGCTTGCTGCGGGACCCAGAGCACCTATCGGTCGGAGACCTCCCAGGCGCCGCTTGCGGCGGCCGAGCGCGCGTAGTCCCGAAAATCGCGCGGTGGGCGTCCGAGCGCACGCTGCACCCCGTCCGCCAGCCAGGCATTGCGCCCGTCCATCACCGAGGTAAAGAGGTAGTCCATCAGCCAGATGACCTCGTCCGGCAAACCGGCTGCGCGCATCCCGGCGGAGTAGGCGTCCGGATCGACCTCGGTGTATCGAATCTCCCGCCCGAGTGCCGCCCCGATCTCCGCCGCTGCTTCCGCCATCGTGAGCGTGCGCGGTCCCGTCAGCTCATACAGTTGCCCCACATGTCCCGGCTCGGTCAAGGCGACCACGGCCACATCGGCAATATCGTCCGCGTCCACGAACGGCTCCGGGACGTCGCCGATTGGCAGCACGATCTCACCCGCCAGCACACCATCGATCAGATAGTTCTCGCTGAAGTTCTGCATGAACCATGCGCAGCGAACGATCGTCCATTCGAGACCAGACCCCTGCAGCACCGCTTCGGCTGCCTGGGCCTCGGGCTCGCCTCGCCCGGTTAGCAGCACGATCCGCTCGACCCCTGCCGCGGCGGCTGTCCGCACGAACTGCTCCACGGCGCCCACCGCGCCCGGAATGGCCAGATCGGGCGCGTAATTCGCGTAGACGGCCGAGGCGCCCTCCAGGGCAGCGGACCAGCCCGCTGGCTGATCCCAATCGAACGGCGTCGCGGCCGCCCGCGACCCAATCTGGATGGGAACGTCCCGGGCCGCCAATCGCTCGGCCACTCTCCGTCCGGTCTTGCCGGTCCCGCCGGTAACGAAGACCGTACCTGCATGCTGCTTGCGTTCTTCGATGATCGTCCGTTCGAGCACTGCGCTCATGCTGTCCTCCCAGAACACGTGTCGCCGGCCGATCCGGCGATCCGATGCGTCTAGTCTGGGTGCTGTTTTCCGGACGGTCTATGATTGAACATCCGTGAGCATTGCTCGATCGTCCATTCGAGCTGGACGAATCGTCGGGCGCGAGTATGCTGCTGCTATGAGCACACCGGACCTCCAACCTGTCGATCCGCTGGGCGAAGCCCTCTACTACCTGCGCATGACCGGCCTCTTCTACAGCCGGTGCGTCTTCACCGCGCCGTGGGGTATCGACCTCCCGGCCATGCCCGGCTACCTCATGTTTCATGCCATTACCCGGGGGAGTTGCTGGATCGATCTGGGCAACGGGCAGCAGGTTCAGCTGCGTGCGGGCGACGTGGTGCTCGTTCCGCACGGCGAGGGGCATCGGCTTGCAAACGAACCGGGCGCGTTCTGCATCTCCCTTTGGGAGACGCCGCGCGTCGCGGTGAGCGAGCGATACGATCTCCTCTCGATCGATGGAGGCGGCGAGCGGGTCGATCTGATCTGCGGCGCCGTCCGCTTCGAACACTCTGCCGCGGCGCACTTGATGGCCGTTCTCCCGCGCATCCTGCGCATCGAATCTGGCCCGTCCGCCCAGGGCGAGTGGGTGCAGAGCACATTGCGCTACATGGCCAGCGAGGCGCGCCAGCTGCGCATCGGCGGTGAGGCCGTCATCACCCGGCTCTCGGACGTGCTGGTTATCCAGGCGATTCGCACCTGGCTGGAAGAGTCGGCAGAGCTCGAGGGCGGCTGGATCGGCGCGTTGCGGGACGAGAAGATCGGCCGGGCGCTAACCCTGATCCATCGCGACCCGGCCCGGGATTGGTCGGTGGCATCGTTGGCAGATGAGGTCTATCTCTCCCGTTCTGCCTTCGCCGCGCGGTTCACCGAGCTCGTCGGGCAACCCGCCATGGCCTACGTTACCTGGTGGCGCATGCAGGTCGCCCGCGGACTGATCGTCGATGACGGGCTCACCGCCGCGGAGGCCGCCAGCCGGGTCGGGTACCAATCGGAAGCCGCCTTCAGCCGCGCCTTCAAGCGCACTCTCGGCGTCCCGCCTGGAGCCGCCCGCTCACTGACGCCGGAACCTATCTTGCCTGCCTGGACGGCCTGAAACGTTTCATCCCATGCGACGTAGCTCCGTCGCCAGCGAGCTTGCTCGGCTCTCTTGCGTAGCGAAGTAGCTCGGAACCAGCTCACCTAGCGGGTTCGTCCCCGCCGAAGTTCCAACGCCCGCTGCACCTCCGACACCCGGAACGCCAGATCGCGCTCGAACGAAACCCGGTCGAACGTCGTCAGGTCGGCCATCAGCGCAAACGACCCATAGCCCTGCAGCCAGCCGAGTTCTGCGTCCAGCGCGCGGTCGCCGCATGCCTGCCGAACCGCCAATCCGCGACGGTGAATCTGCCGCAGCTCGTGCACACATTCCGGGTGCACATGTCCGTCCGCCACGCGCATGTCCAGGATCTCCTGGATCAGGGATACCTCCAACTGCGTCAGCGTTTCGATCTGTCCCAGCGGATCATGTGGCTCGAATTGCGGAATCGAAGCCGCGACTCGATCGAAATCGAGCTGGTCGAGCCCGGCATCATGCCGGTGTAGCGCGTCACTCGTGCGACGCGAAATCCAGATTGCGATGGGCAGCGCGACAAACAGCGCCACAGTGGCGAGCAAACCCGGGTGCGACATGTCCACGGCAGCGAATTTTGCACCAGAACACCGCGCATTTCAGGAGCATCGCGCAGATGGTTGCGTTGGTACGCACGAGTCGAAAGAGCAGCTCCGTTACTGGCGCTCCAGCATGCCGCCCCTGTTCGAACGTCCATGGCCGTCTGCAGCATACCGGATCGACCCACCGGCAAACCGGGCAAACTTCAGCAGTTCGCCCAGCAATGCAATCGGCGAGATCGCGCGCTTGGTCGGATCCGCGTGCTGGAAGAGATGGAATGTGGTCAGCGCCACTCCCGGCCGTCCCGCGAAGGCCGCGAAGAGCCGTTGCGACTCGCCGAACGGAATGACGCCGTCATCGTAGTCGTGCCCAATGCTGACCGAAGGCGCCAGCACCTCGGACGCCTTCGCGACGGGCGATACCGCGTCCACCGTCGCGCGCAGGGTTGGGTGACGGTCGAGGAGTGCCGCAAGCCGCGCGCGGTCGGTGGTTTGCAGGAGCGGCAGAAGCTCGCGGCCGGCCGGACTCAGCGTTGCCGCGTCCGGCAGGGAGAGGCGCTCGAACCAGGCGGTTTCGAGACGCGCGGCTTCACCGGGATCCAGGCCGGCGGTCAGCGTGCGCACGTAGACATGGCGGGAAAGCTGATCGACATCCCAGGCGCGGCGAATGCCATCGATCTCGGTCGTTCCGCTCCCGATATCGAGCGCAAGCGTCCGGAGCGTTCCGAATGGCGCGAAACACGTCAGGAACGCCACGCGATCGCGAATTCCGGTGTCGGCCGCCGCCAGTAGCGAGAACCCTGCTCCCACGCATGTTCCCAGGAAGCCGCATCGTTTGGGATCGACGAACGATTGCGTTGACAGCCATCGGAACGCATCGACGAGCAGCTCGGTATCCCTTGGCGCGATGCGCAGCGAGCGCATGTCCGACGACCAGACGATCAGTGTCGCGAATCCACTGCGCGCCAACGCCGTCCCAAGCCGCTTGACCTGCGGATGCGTGACATCGAACGGAATCACGCCCAGACAAACGACCACCCCCGCAAACGGCCCCGTCCCTGCTGGACAGTAGAGCTCGCAGGGAACGCGGGCATCTCGGCCCGGAAGCACCACCTGCTCGTATCGTGGTACGGGTGACCGGCGGTCGAGCCATTCCGACGGCAGCATCGGCATCACCCGCAGCACGAACGCCGCGGTCCTGGAGAACGCGCGGACAGCTTCGAGCGGTGATTGCGATCTCGGTGTCATTCGTCGACCCTTGCGCTGCACGCCACGTCTCGTTCGTGATGGGAACAACGGCGAACGCTGGCGGACAGTCGATGATGCGGCTCATCATCCCGATCTCTCTCGCTCGAGCGAGCTGATGCCCTGCGTCACGTGTTACGAGGCAACCGGTCCGGCTTCCTCGATATGATCTGAACGCGACCTCACCAACTTCGAAACCCTAAAAGGCCAGCGTTCCGAGTTCCGGTTTGGCGCCCTGATCTACGCCCGCCATACCACCCCGGTCATGCAATGGCACGAGCCGCCACCCTTCATCAGCTCGGAAACATCGACCTCGATCACCTCGACGCCGTGCTGTTCCAGCAGCGCCCTGGTCTTCACGTTTCCGGCTGGGGTGACAACCGTGCGGGGCCGCAATGGCACGATGTTGAGCGCCATGCCGCCCTGCGACTCCGCCATATCCGGCAGATCGATCACCGTGAAGCCGTGCCGTTTCAGGTTCTCGTAGACCACCCAGGAGAGCTGGGTCGGCATGACCATCGCCAGGTCTTTGTCCACCACGTTGATGGTGCCGTCGATATGCCCGCAGCCATAGGGAATCTCGACCTCGATCACCTCGGCAACCCCGGCATCGCGGAACGCGCGCGCCACCTGCTGCACGCCGGATCGGTTCGAGCGCATCCCCAACCCCACGAAGACCAGGTCCTCGTTCGCCACCACCACATCGGCCCCTTCGAAGGTGCCGTCATGATCGACCGAATGGACGATAGGCACACCCTCACGCGCCAGGGCAGCCGCGGCCCAGCGCTCCTCTCCAGCGCGCGATGCCGACGCCATGCGCGACATCACCGCGCCCTCCGGTGTCATGCAAAAGGTGTCGCGGCAGAAGTAGGCGTTCGGCAGCGGCGCGCCGACCTCGCCAAGTTCGATCACCTTGACCCCGTTCGCGCGATAGACGTCCATGAACGCGTCGTGCTGCGCGCGGGCCTTGATCGGATCGACGGGAGCGAGCCAAAGCGCCTTGCGGTAGTCGGGCACGTCCTCGATCTCCCAGCCCGGCCGGTGGGTGAGCACCGTGCGCAGTGGGGCCCACTCGGCCGGCACCCCGCACGGCTCCCAGATCGTGCCCAGCTCATCCTGCCGGCTCCCGAGGCGCGGCTCCCAGCCGTCGCCGCCATGGGCCGAATCCTCGTTCTGCTTGAGCACATCAGCAGGCCGGCCGGTGAATTCCTGGAGCATCGATTGGGTCCCTTCGAATGAGGCGCAAACGCGACGATGGGCGAATAGTACCCAACCCGCTTCGCGTCTCTACACGAACTCCCGATCGAGCTCCTGCCAGGCCGAATCCTGCGGTTGCCCGGGACGGCTGCGCAGCCCATTGGAAATGTCCGCCCGCGTCAACCATCCGATCAGCTTTCCGTCGTCCTGCAACACCACGACATAATGCTGATCTTCCGTGCTCGTCTTGTACCACTGTTCGTACAGCAGATCGTCTGGCCGTGCGATCGGGAAGCTGCGCCGCATCAGCTCCACCAGCGGGGCGTCCGGCCGCTCGCGCAATGCTTCCGCCAGCCGCATCGCCGGCAAGACGCCAACCACATAGCCATCGCGGTCCATCACGGGTAGCGCCCCGGACACCGACGCTGCCGGCGCCAGATCGGCGATCTCGCGCACGCGCTGCGTGATGCTCACCGCCGGTGGGGAGCAGTCATCGCCACCATTACCCGGGTCTTCGGTATCGCCGAGGCCGGGTACACAGATGGCTCCGTGCCCATTTCCGCGCGCGGGTCCGGTTCGCTCGTTGCCGATTCCGGCCGGTCAGCATGTTTCTGCTCCTGCCATGCCCCGTATCCGACCATCAGCCCGATCAGCGACAGGAAAACATCCCGCGACGCCAGACCGCCCGCCACGAAGAGCGCCGCGAAGCCAATACCCGCCCAGGCCGCGATTCTGGTGGCGGTCTTCCAGGGCAGCTTGAGCGCCAGCAACGCCCGCAATACCCGGCCGCCATCGAGCGGAAACGCGGGAATCATGTTGAACAGCACCAGAATGATATTGGCCAACATCAGGTAGATCAGCAGCGACTCGGCGTTTCCCTCGTCCAGTTTGTCCAGCAGAAACTCCGAGGTGATGGTCGGCTCGTTGCGGTAGAGAAACCCGGCCGCCAGGACCAACGCCAGGAAGATCGCCACGTTGACCAGCGGTCCAGCGATGGCGATCGCCAGTTCTCTCTTCGGTTCACGGGGAATCGTGCGCAACCGCGCCAGACCGCCAAACGGCAGTAGCGTGATGTCCTCCACCTTGATGCCGAAGCGTTGCGCCACCAGGGCATGCCCCAGTTCGTGCAAGGTCACGCAGAGAAACAGGAAGAGGGCGCCGACGATCCCGAAGATCGCGCCGCGCAGCATGTCATCCGTGCGCGAGCTCCAGATGAACGCCGCCCAAATGGGAAACCAGAGGAAGGTGAGATGCACCCGAATGGGAATGCCGCGGACAGTAAGCAGATGATAGGCGCTGGGCATCGGCGAGAAGAATCGAACCTCGTCGTGGTGGGGGCCCCGGATTCCCGTTGAATGCGGGTGTGCCCCATTGCCGCTAAGGGTAGCCGGTTAGGCACAGGCGGGACGCATCCGGAAAAACAAAAGCTGCCGGAAAAAGCGATACGGCGCGGTGTTGCTGGCCCCGCGCCGTATCTATCACCACTCGAGGGAAGGGGGACAACTTCACTGTGGCTGGCAGTGAAGCCGGAATGGCTTGATCAAATACTAGCCGACTCCCAGCGTACTTTCTGGTCCGAACGGATATTCGAAACGGTCCATTTGGGCGAATTCTCCGCATGTTGTCGCATTCGGTGTCGTTGCGTACGACAACATCGGGTCTCTCCGGTCCGAATTGACGTAAGGAGACGTCGACGCACCCCTGTCTGCCGCTCTCCATCTGGTATCTGGCGCGGCAATCTCCGGACCCGCATTGTGGCGGACACTGCCGACAATGGGGGCTGACCAGTGCCGACGAGCACCGCCGCGGAGCAACGCATTACGACCGCCCGAGGTCTTCCCAGGCGGTCGCAATTCCACGGAATCTGGTCTGGGAAACGCCTAATCCAGCGCGGCCAGGAAATCGGGATCGACCGCGAAGGCCTCCGCCACCCCAAGCCGCTGCATGATGACGACACTCAGCGCATCGTTGAAGTTCAGCGGTTTGCGCGAGTCGATCACCCGATCCCGTGCTTGTTCGAGGTCGTTCGCATCGGCGACGTAGATGGGCAGGCCCATCTCTTTCAACCACGACCGGGCGATATCCTGCCCGAGCGAGCTGGCCAGCAGATCGAACGTCTCGGCCACGATGTGATTGCTCGTGAAAAGGCGATATCCCTGCAGTTTCAGCGATTCATAGGCGTCCACCGCGGCGCGGTGGGTGTAGTCGTCCCGATCGACCAGCGCCACCAGCGCGGAGGAATCGACGAATGCGGCCTGGTTCTGCGGCAATGGCATGACCATTTAGCGCCTCCGCCAGATGGCCTGCAGGTAGGCGTTCTTGCCTTCCGCCAGGTTGCTGCCGCCACCCGCTCCGATGCCGATGGTCGATCCCAGCGGATCGGTCACCGCCGCAGATGCGATTTTGTCGAGGAACGCGCGGGCATCCCGCTTCTGCTCCCCGAAGGTCTGCAATGCATGTTGTTCGATGAACCACTGGCCGCCGATGCGCCGCCCGCTCAAGCGCCCTTCGCGCAAATAGCGCCGCACTTGCTCGGTCGATCGGTCCAGACGAACCGCGGCATCCGCCACGGTCAGCAACTCGCCGCCGTCCACCACTCCCTCCGTCTGCTGGCTGCGCGGCTGCCGGCCCTGCGGGGGCGGTTCCGGCGCATGTCCCTACATCCTTCCCAACCCACAGTATACGGGCAGGAGCGCGCATGCGACACACCGTCCGAGGTTTCCAGGCTGCTGGTTGTCAGTCGTCAGTCACCAGCAACTGGAAAGGATGCCAACGACCAACGACTGACAACAGACAACAGACAACTGGCAACTGACAACTGCCGACCAACGCCCTGCGCCTGAAGTATCCTCCCCAGTCTGAAACGAAGATCGAGGAATGGGCATGGCTGACACGTGGGAATGGAATGTGGCGGACGCGATCGAGGAGCTCGATGCCGGGCTCTTTCTGATCGACCTTGGCTTTCAGGGCCGCAAGCAGGTTGTGGCCGCCTATCTGCTCGTCAGTAACGATGAACTGGTGCTGATCGAGACCGGCCCTGGCTCCACCATCGAGAACCTGCGCAGCGCGATGCGCCGGATCGGGTTCACGGTCAAGGACCTCACCCGTGTGCTCGTCACGCATATTCATCTCGATCATGCGGGCGCGGCTGGCTTGCTCGCCCGGGAGAATCCCGGCCTCACCGTGCATGTCCATCCCTTCGGCGCGCCGCATCTCGTCGATCCCACCAAGCTCATCAATAGCGCTACCCGCATCTATGGCGATCAGATGGGCCCGCTGTGGGGCGAGTTCGCGCCCATTCCCGAGCAGCAGGTGGTCGCCTTCGAAGACGAGGAGATCATGCGCGTCGCGGGCCGCAATCTCCAGGTCATCTTCACCCCCGGGCATGCCTGGCACCATGTGGCCTTTTGGGATAAGGCGGCCGGCACCCTCTTCACGGGCGATGTGGGCGGAGTGCGCATGCCAGATCACACCTACGTTTGCGCGCCGACCCCGCCCCCGGATCTCGATCCCGGCGCCTGGGCCAACAGCGTCGCCCGTATGGAAGCGCTGGGAGCCAAACGCCTCTGCTTGACCCACTTCGGACCGGTCTACGATCCCGGCTATCACCTCAGCCGCGTCATGCCCGAAGTCGAGGGATTCGTCGGTCTGGGGTTCGAGCTGTTCGAGCGTGGCGCTGGTCAACCACAGGTGACGCAAGCGTTGACTGCGAAGATGGCGAACGATCTCGATTCACCCGATCCCGAGGTGCTCGCCAGCTACGAGATGGCCACCCCGGCCTATATGGCGGCGATGGGGATCGACCGGCTCTTCCGCAAACGCACCGGGTAAGACAACCCCGGACGAAGAGGACCGGGTGCAAGGATCGCCGAACGAGCTGCCCACATGCGACAGCGGCAGACAGCTCGTTCGCGCGAATCACGCTAACCCGGCATGTTTGATGCTTTTCAGCTGGAATCCGGGGGATCGCCAAGGGGTTTAGCCCAGCGTTTCAACGGTGGGATCACGCGGAGGGACTCGGTCCCTGGGCAATGTATTCGTCCAGGGAATCTGCCTGCTCCCGGCTGGGTAGATCGAGCACAGGCAGCTCAGCGCACAGAATCATGTGATCGTCCGCCGCTACCCGGCAATAGCGCACCTCGCCACACCCCAGGCATTCATGCACGATCACCTGCTCCCCGTTGCGCCGGAACGCGGTGCCGATCGGTTTCATCAGGCTGCGGCACTCGTTCTTCCGGTCACCCGGCGTGTGATCGACATGCTTCGAGTAAAGACAGAGCGGGCAATGGTTGCGTTGCCGGCCGCCGCTGATGGGCGGGCCCACGAACGTCTTGCAATGACCGCATTTGAACTCTTCCAGTTCGGTCTGCCGCAACGATGGCGCGCGATAGACCTTTCCCTGTTTCCCGCGCCCCGATTTTCCACGCTGGGGTCGTACATCGTCATCGTATTCGTCGTCGAAATCCCACTGGTTTCGATTCGAAGACTTGGCCAATTCGATTCACTCCAGTTCCTGGCCGCACGGCCCATGGAACATAAACACCATCGCCGTTGCCACCGCACCTCTCCACCGAGCGCGTGCCTGGCAATCCAATATCGAAGGGAAACGTGGCATCAGGGGCAAACCAGCGCGGAGCGCGCCAGATGTGAGCGGTGAAACGTCGTTCACAGCTCGAGGGGGAGGAAGGACTTCTGCGAAAACGAAGCGATTCGTCGAAGGTGGTCTGGTTACTCCCCCAGCCCCGGGCATCGAACAAGGATCGAATTCGTCATAGCGCACCGGCCAATCTAGGCTGGGTCGACCCCAGCGGAACAGGCGGCCCAGCCGCCAAGTTCTTCCATCTTATGCGGCGGCATTCGTCCACGCAAGCGGTATAGAATCGATCCATTCGCATCCGGAAAGGCAACACGGCCATGGTGACAGCAACGCAACCCGATCTCATCCCCGAAGCATTTCGCGAGATCGCGCTTCAGCGCCCGCTCGATGCCGACGATCTCCGGTCGTTCCCAGATGATCGAAACCGCTACGAGATCATTGGAGGACAGCTCATCGTGTCTCCTTCACCGTCGACGCGGCATCAGCACGTCTTGCTGGAACTCGCGAGCGCGCTCCGCAGCTATCTCGCGAGTCAGCAGTCAGGAAGGATTTATGTCGCACCGCTAGACGTCCGGCTTTCGTTTTACGACGTGGTCCAGCCCGATCTTCTCGTGGTGCTCGACGACAGGAAGGAGATCGTTCAGGAACACGGTATCGTTGGACCGCCGAATCTGGTCGTCGAGATCCTTTCGCCATCGTCGAAAACGACGGATCGCGTGGACAAGGCCGCGCTTTACGCCAGCAGCGGTGTCCAGGAGTATTGGATCGTCGACCCAATGGCCGAAACGGTGACCGTCTATGGTCTCGACGGCGATCGTTTCGCTCCCTCCGCGACCTTGAAGCGCAGCGCGGATTTGTACTCAGTCGTGCTCCAGGGATTCGTACTTGACCTCGATACCATTTTCCCGGATACGCCGCCAGCGCGTTCTGTGGAACTGCCTGGTGAGACTGACGAGTAACGCAGAATCGAGCAACTACCATGGTTACGGCAACCAACTATCCCGATGCGCTCGAGACCCTTCGCGGGCTCGCGCGTCCGCTGACGGCCAGCGATCTCGAATCGCTCCCCGACGATGGCAACCGCTATGAGCTGATTGGAGGACAACTCTTCGTGTCGCCTTCGCCGAACACCGCGCATCAGCGCATCTCTATGAAGCTCGGGAGCGCGCTCAGTGCCTTCCTCATGGTGACAACGAGCGGTGAAGCATTCGCCGCTCCCATGGATGTTCATCTTTCAGCAAGGGATGTTGTTCAACCGGACCTGCTGGTTGTGCTGAACGAGCGGGCAGACATCGTGCAACAACACGGAATCGTGGGAGCGCCCGACCTTGTCATCGAAATCGTCTCTCCGTCGTCGACCCGCATGGACTATCTCCGCAAGTCGAAACTCTATGAGCACTACGGCGTACGGGAATACTGGATCGTCGATCCGATCGAAGAGATGGTGAGCATCCAGCGGCTCGAAGACGGTGTATACGTGTTGCTGGACGGTTTCGGCCGCGACGACACGCTGCGATCGCCCCTCCTCGAGGGTTTCGAGCTCGATCTCGCGCTGATCTTCCCAGAGACACCGGCGGCAGGCGACGTACACGGAGAGGAATTCCAATCCACCGATGACAACCAGTAACCCCCGACGGCTCGAAGGCAAGACCGCGCTGGTCACCGGCAGCACCCGCGGTCTTGGCCGCACGATCGCCGAGTGGTTGGCCCGCGAAGGCGCCAACATCATCGTCTCCGGCCGCGAGCAGCATGCCGTCGATGCCTCTGTGCAGGCGATTCGTGACATTGGCAGCGAGGCCCATGGCATCCCTGCCGATCTGGCCATCATGTCCGACACCGAGCGGCTGGCGATCGAAACGCTGGCGTATGCGCCAAGCCTCGACATTCTGGTCAACAACGCCGGTATGAGCATTCGCCAGTCCTTCTGGGAGGTGTCGGCGGAGCAGTTCGACGAGCAGCTCAATGTCAACTGGCGCTCGCCCTTCGTGCTCAACCAACACATCGCCAGGAACATGATCGAGAAAGGCATCCACGGGCGCATCGTCAACATCAGCACCATCGGCGCGCGCGCCTGCCACACCGATGCGCTCGTCTACGACGCTGCCAAGGGCGCGGTCGAGGTCATGACCCGCAACATGGCGTACGAGCTCGGTCCCTACGGCATCAGCGTGAATTGCGTTTCCCCCGGAAACATCGGCGACCGTCCCGGATCGCCTCCTGCCGACTGGTGGGAGCGCGGCGCCAGGATGATTCCTCTCGGCCGCATCGGCAAGGCAGACGATATCGCCGCCGCGGTGCTCTTCTTCTGCTTGCCGGAATCCGGTTTCACCACTGGACAGACCCTGCTCGTCGACGGCGCGCACGACACCTATCTTCCCGAGTTCTAGGCGCTCGCCCTGGTCTTCAGTGAAGCGTTCATTGAAAGCTCCGGCGGCGCGGCGTACTATCGGTGCACGCTGCGAACCGGAGAAGAACGATGACCGCAACGAAACCCAAATCTGAACAACGCACGTCCGGCAAGATCTACCGCGCCAAGGTCACCGGCCGCCATGCCATCACCCTCCCGGCGGAGCTCTGTCGCACGCTTGGCATCGAAGTGGGAGATACGGTCGAACTCGAAATCCGAGACGGCACGGTCCAACTTCGGCCCGCTCGAGAGCCGCGAATCTATACGCTCGAGGAGCTTCGTGGAATCCTGCGACCGTTCTTCAAGGACTGGGAGGATATCCAGCAGCACATCAGAGAGTTGCGGGACGAATGGGATGACTTCGAGGATCCGGTTGAGCCTCCAGTGGAAAAGAGCACGGCTGGTTGACCAGACTCGATTCCGTTTGTGCCACAGCGGCGCAACTGGGTGTGCCAGTTGCGCTGGACAGTTCGGCGCTCATCGCATTTCTCACAGACGAGCAACCTCTGGGCCCGCTTGTCGCGAAGTTCACCAGCAACAAGGTGAGGCTCGTCTTGTCAGCGATCGTCATATCCGAGTCAATTGTTCGCACGGCTCGGTTTGTGGAACGATCGTTCCTGGATTCGGTCGCGCTGTCCCTTCAGGCGGACCCCAATTTCCTGGTCATTCCGTTTGGTGCAGAACAGATCGTCGAAACAGCGCTCGTTCGGGTGGAAACCCGCCTCAAGTTCCCAGATGCTGCCATCATTGCCACTGCCCGTCTCGCCGGAGCGATCGCCATTGTCGGCAACGACCGCGCCTGGCAAAACAAACCGCTCGGAATTCAGTACATTCACCTCGACGATGTCGCGCGCGAACAGCAGCAAGAGGAAATGCATTGATGGCCGAGACCCTGCAAGACAAACCAACCCTCGCAACCGAGTTCTACGGGCTCGTCACTCCGGGCCAACCGCGCGAGCTGCTCGACTATCTCATCGACCATCCGGGCACGAGAATGAACGCTGAAGCATTGCAGGCCGCGTTGCAGTTTCCGCAGCACAAGGATGTGGCGCTGGCTGCCTATTCCATCGGTGAGACCGCGGCCGCGCTCGGACTCGAGCGTCCCTGGACCGAAGGCCAAACCGGCTACGAGATGAGTGCCGAAACCGCCGCGCTCCTGGCCCAGGCGCGCGCCGGAAACGCGTAGAAGGTGGTGCTCCCATGCCCGACTACGGCCGCCCGATCGAATTCGGCATCTTTCTCGAACCCGCTGCGGCCCAGTCCGCCTCCATCCTCGCCACCATCGAGTTGATCGACGAGCTGGGTTTCGACTGGATCGCTATTCAGGACCACCCCTACAACCGGCAACAACTCGACGCGATGACTCTGATCGGGATGGGGCTTGCCCGCACCGAGCGAGTGCGATTCGTTCCCGATGTCGCCACGCTCTCGCTGCGGCCGCCCACCATGCTCGCCAATCAGGCGGTCACGCTCGATCTGCTCGGCAATGGCCGTTTCGAGCTGGGACTCGGCGCCGGCGCGTTCTGGGACGCCATCGAAGCGATGGGCGGCCCGCGCCGCACACCCGGTGAGGCCTACGCCTCCATGGACGAGGCTATCGACATCCTGCGCGCTGCCTTCGACGGCGCTCGGTCCGTTGACTATGACGGGGAGATTTATCAGATCCATGGCTGGCGGCCGGGTCCGGCGCCCGCCCACCGGATCGGCATCTGGCTCGGGGTCGTGGGGCCGCGCGCCCTCGCGCTCACCGGCCGCAAGGCCGATGGCTGGGTGCCCTCGCTCGGCTATGTCCCGCCCGCCGCCGCGCGCGACGCGATGGCGACGATCGACCGCGCCGCCATCGCCGCCGACCGCAATCCGGCCTCCATCCGCCGCGCCTACAACATCTGGGGCGGCTTCACCGATACCCCACCCGCTCCCATCGACGAAACCAGCAGCGAATTCTCAGGTTCGTCCGAGGCCTGGATCGGGTTCCTCACGCACCTCGCGACCGAAATCGGCTTCGACACCTTCCTCTTCGGCGTCCCGCCGGATCCCGCGCTCCTGCGACGCATCGCCACGGAGATCCTTCCGGAGGTCCGAGAACACGTCGGTTCCCGGCGCTGCTGAAGCGAAAAGCGTCCGAATCAGCACCGGACGTGAATGATGGCCAACCGCACCAGCGACGATGTCGTCGCTGGTGCGCAACATGCCTTCTGTCCGGTTGCCATGAGAAAAAGTTGTGATCAGCCATCAGTGGGGCGGAGCGGAAATGCAAGTGATGTTGATTGTATTAGCATCTACCCGCTGATATGCTCAGATGAACCGAACCGATAAGAACGACAACGGCGCACGCCTTCGTTGGAGGGCAAGGTCATGGATGATCGGCGGTTTGACGCACTGACCCGACGTCTCGGGCAAAATGGCTCGCGGCGTTCCCTACTAAAGTCGCTGATTGGCCTGGGCGGCCTGGCGGCGACAGGCGCCGTCCTACGCGACACCGAAGCTGCCCGCCGCGGATTCTCCGGACCATCACTTTTCAAGTCGTCGCCAACCGCCACCATGGCACCCTCGAGTATCCCAACGAACACGCCGGTTCCGGCAACCAATACTCCGGCTCCTGTCCCGACCGAAACGCCAGTTTCCTGCGGCCCCTCTGGTGTCTGTTGTTCGTCAAACGCCGAGTGCAAGGCTATTCCCACCTATTGCGAATCAACCGCACAGTATCCGTTGCTCTGGCGGTACTACTTATGCGGCTCTCCGGGCATGTGCACATTGACCGCTCATGTTTGTAACAACGCCAGCCACAACTGTGAGATCGATGTCTGCGGCGATCAGACAGGTTGCGCAGTGGCTGACGTCCAACCTGGTGAGATTGGTTCTGAGGGTGCCGTCTGCTGTACCGACGATAGCCACTGCGCCGGACTTCCTGGCCACTGTGTGGGAGACGACTGGCACTACTACAGCTGCAACGGGTATCAGTGTAGAGAACAGTTAACGAACTGCGGAGCAGGGTTATGTAGCGACCCGCTCGGCTGCCAAGTCCTTGAGTCCGGGTAGCATCGAGAGGAACGCGTCGTTCGACCTGTGACCGGCAGCGGAAGGAAAATCGGAACGTCGGAGGGCGCAAACACTCCGGCGTTCTGGTGGGTAACGGGCTGCCCGAGCCGGACCAGACTGGGTCGGTATCCATCGAGCGTTTCAAGAAAGGCGGTCCGGCGTTCGGCCGAGGCATAGAGCGTGGAAACGCGTTAGTTCGGGTCGTCATATCGACCCATGCCGACAAACGCCAGCGGCCTTTTCGTCGGCCCAGACGGCACGCTCTATGTCGTGGAAGAAGGCAACAACCGCATCCTCGAACTCCAGCTCCCGCCGTTGGAGCCGTAGCGCATGCTGGTGTGCTGACGTGGGTGAGAACCCCTTGTGATCCACTGCAACCCGATCTCCGAGCTGGAGACCGGGTTGCCACCCCCATCATTCCACTCACACCCCCACCCCCCCCGTCATTCCGACCCTAACCCCCCCCCCCGTCATTCCGACCGAAGCGGAGGAATCTCCCCCGGCGCATGCCCCCCGAAGCCCGCTCGCCCAGCCGGAGCGGTGGGCATGCGCAGCAAGCGGTCTCTCCACTCCGCCTGCGGGCTCCGGTCGAGACGACGCAGTCGTCATTCCGACCGAAGTGGAGGAATCTCTCCCGGCGCATGCCCCCGAAGCCCGGTCGCCCGTCCGGAGCGGTGGGCATGCGCAGCAAGCGGTTTCTCCACTCCGCCTGCGGGCTCCGGTCGAGACGACGAGCGCCCGGTGCCCCGCCTCCAGCAGCGCGGCCGGCCGCGAGGCCCGGTATCCTGTACAGCGTTGTTGCATCCTTCTTCTGCGCCCACCCTCCGGCGTGACCCCGTTACTCAGTACATCGGATCAACCGTCCTTATGAAGCCCAGTGCCTTGCCACGCGTACTTGCAGACCTCCGTGTCTGCAGTAAGGCCAAGCAGACACGGAGGTCCGAAACTACGAACGCACGGGCGTGACACTCACCGAGGAATGATTCCGGCTCAGGAAACGCGCTCTCGCATCGACCGTCCTGCCCCCAAGACGAACACCCCCGCCAGCAGCGACACCGCGCCGAGTCCCCAAAACACCGGCTGATACCCGCCAAACGCCGCGAACGCGACCCCTGCCGCCACCGGGGCCAGCGCCCGCGCGATATTCAGCACGAACGCCAGCGCCCCGTTGATCGCCCCGAAGCTCCGCCGTCCATAGAAATCCGCGATCAGGATCGGCCGCATCAGGGTCACCACCCCACGTCCCATCCCCAACATCACCACGGCCACCAACACCCCCGCATTCGCCTCCCAAAGCAGCAGGATCCCCACGGCCACCGCCTGCAGCGCGAAGACGATCGCCGTCAAGGTCACTTGCGACACCCGATCCCCCAGAATCGTCGCCAGCACCCGCGCCGCCACCTGCGCCGCCCCGATCAACCCGGTCGCGAACGCCGCGAATTCGAGCCCGTCCCCGCGCGCGGTCAGAAACGCGATCAGGTACACCCCCACCGCAATCGTGGAAAACGTCCCCAGCGCGAACCCTGCCGCCAGCCACCAGAATGTCGGATCGCGCAGCGCCACCCGCAGCTCCGTCCCCGCCGGTTCCGCCAGAGGCGCGCGATCGACCGGGTGCGCGCGTCGCTCCCCATCTGGGTGCAACCCATAGTCCTCCGGTTGCCGCCGCAAGAAGACCGCATGCGGGAGCACCGCGAACACCAGCAACATCCCGGCCAGCGTCACCAGCGCCGTGCGCCACCCTTGCGTCCGCTCGAGCCATGCCGCCAGCGGCAAGAAGATCGTGCTCGCGAAACCCGCCGCGATGGTCACCAGCAGAAACGCCTTCGCGCGATCCCGCTCGAACCATGCTGTCACCGCTGTGAAGGCGGGATCGTACAGCGTGGCCGCCATCGCCAATCCCATGCCGACCCAGATGCCGTACCAGACCAGCGTGCTTCCCACCTGCGACCATGCCAGCACCATCGCTGCCCCCAGCAGCGACCCACCCGTCATCAACCAGCGCGGCCCGCGCCGGTCGATCCAGCGCCCCACGAACGGCGCCGCGAACCCGGACACCAGCAACGCCAGCGAATAGGCTCCGGTCAGTTGCGCATCCGACCAGCCCAGCTCCGCCCGCATCGGCACCAGAAAGACCGAGAAGACATAGAAAAGCACACCCCACGAGACCGTCTCGGTCACCGCCAGCGTCCCCACGATCACCCAACCGTAGTAGAACCGTCCCCCCAGCCACGCCACGACCGACATTTCCGCTCCCGTTCTCGTTCGATACGCGCAAGCTTGCCACGCCCGCCACCCTGCGCGCGCCACCCCGTTTTCGTTCGTCTCATGCGGTGCTTTTCCGGCACACGTGCGGGGTTTGATCACCCTCGAAACCGGAATCGGAATCCCGAGAGCGGCTGCAGGCGCTTCTTGCGCCAGAAAGGGGTGCGTACGTTCGCCGCGAGAAAACCGGGTTCCCAGGTTGTGGATATTGCCCGCGGGTCAATTCACAAATCGTTCAGAACGTGCGAAAATGTACGTGTACCCCGTACCGCAAACGGCTCAGTATTCCCTTGCGCTGAGCATGCTTTGGGAGGGATTTCCCGACCAGAGCGGCGATTTTTCGCCATGCCTGCCGGCTCCCGTACGTGCAGAGCGTATCGAACCTGGTTGGTCGTGCTCCCACCGCAACCGTGCAGAAGGGGGCTCCGCAGTGTCACGGGGGAAGGTATGAAGGACTCGAGTGTGGCGATCTCCAGGCGGGGGATCTTTCGGCTGGCGCTGATCGCGGCGTTCCTGCTGGCAGGGGTGGGCGCTTCGCCCGTTGGCACGTCGGCCTCCGGCGGCGGAGTAGTCGACGGCGGCAATCTCTACATCGGCGCAACCGCGGTGGTGAATTCCGGACCGCTCAATCTGCGCGCTGGCGCGGGCACCGGGTACGCCATCGTGGAAGTCCTCTACGAGGGCGCCTACGTCGAAGTGCTGGACGGTCCCTATAGCGCCAATGGCTACAAGTGGTGGGAGGTCTATGTCGACGCCTCCGGCAGCGTCGGATACGTGGCCGGCGTCTACCTGACCGTCGTTTCCAGTGGACCGTTCTCCATCGGCGATACGGTCTATGTCACCAGCGACACGCTCAATGTGCGCTCCGGTCCGGGCACCGGTTATTCCATCATCGACACCATCTCCTACGGAACGAACGGCCTGATCATCGACGGCCCGATTTCCGCCGATGGCTATGTCTGGTACGAGATCGAGTACGTCGGCGGCACCTACGTTGGTTGGGTGGCAAGCGAGTACCTCGCCCTTGTGACGATCGACGGTATCTACATTGGCGCGACCGTCTATGTGGCGACCGACAGCCTGAACGTCCGTTCCGGACCCGGCACCGGCTACACCATCGAAAGCACCCTCTCCTACGGTACCGAGGGCTACGTCATCGACGGTCCGGTCTACGCCAACGGCTATACCTGGTGGCAGATCGAATATCTCGGCGGCTACGTCGGTTGGGCCGCGGGAGAGTATCTCGGACTCGTCTAGCGCCGCGCATCGGCACGGCGGACGAGCAGGCGCCCCCGGATTGCTCGTCCCCAATCGCGCTCGGTCCGCGCCGAGCCCACATCTTTCGCTCGCATGTGGCCCAGGCCAGCGCCCCACCGCTGGCCTGGGCTTTTTCTCGCGCAATCGTCCCCCTGATGCCAAACGTTCTCAGCAAAAATACGGATGCGCGCGCCCCGTTCTCTGCGCACACTGCAGAAAACCGCACCGAGTTCCACCGCCGCCCCAACCATTGGAATCAGCGCCGGGCGGCCGAATCCGCTGCAGGGCGCAGCGGTCAACGGTGCGATCGAGGAGGCTGCAACCATGACGGGAATCACGACCATCGCCTTCGATCACCCAGACGAATCGCGCACCTTTGCCCATGGGCGGTCGGACATCGTGCGAGTCGGCAATTCGGCAATTGCCCAGATCAGTCTCGAGCCGAAATGGCATTGGGCGGACGATGTGAAACCGCTGGTCGGCACCGACACCTGCCAGGTGCGCCATGTTGGCTATCTGGTCTCCGGCCGGTTGCGGGTCACCATGGACGACGGATCCGAGCTGGAGATCTCCCCCGGCCAGGCATACGTCATCGAACCCGGTCATGACGCCTTCGTGGTCGGCAACGACAAGGTGGTGGCGGTCGAATTCTCCACCGAAGCCGCGGAAACCTACGCCAAGACCGGCCGCTAGCCCAGCGCCGCTGTCCTCGCAGCGCGCTGGCGATCCCATCATCCTCGTCCCAACCAGCACCCGCGGGCGGAGCGGAAGACCTGCCTGCTTCCACAAACTCCGCCCAGCGGCATCCCCACGCGCCCGACGATCACCCCACCGGCGGTTTCGTCTGCCTCCAAGATCTCCCAGTGTACACTTTCGCTAGTTGCCAGTTGCCAGTCGCTAGTCGTCTGTTGCCCGGGCTGGTTACCAGTCGTCAGTTGGCAGTTGCTAGTCGCCAGTTGCTCGCTACTTGTTACGAACTGCCAGTCGCCCGTCACTCGTCACCATTTCCTACTTCCTATTTCCCAATCTCCTATTTCCCAATCTCCCATTTCCTGTTTACATTTCCACCATCGTCTCCGGACTCCGGACTCCGGACCCCGAACTCCGAACTCACCACCCCCGAGGTGCCAACCATGACCGAACACCACATCGTCCGCGTCGCTGTCGTCCAGGCCGCGCCCGTCGCCTTCGATCTGGAGAAAACGCTGGAGAAAACTCGCGTCCTCGCCGCCAAAGCGAAGGCCAGGGGCGCCCAGCTCGTCCTCTTCCCAGAGGCGTTCGTCTCGGCCTATCCACGCGGCGCCGGGTTCGGCGCGGTCGTTGGATCGCGCACCGATGCCGGCCGCGAGCTCTTCCGCCGCTACCATGAATCGTCGGTCGACGTGCCCGGCCCGGCCACGGACACCCTGGGCGCCATCGCTCGCGACAACGCCATCTACCTCGTTATCGGCGTCATCGAACGCGACGGCGGCACCCTCTATTGCACCGTTCTCTTCTTCGACCCTGCCGGAACCCTCATGGGCAAGCACCGCAAACTCATGCCCACCGCCTCCGAGCGCCTCGTCTGGGGCCAGGGCGACGGGTCCACCCTCCCGGTTTTCGACACCCCCGTCGGCAAGATCGGCGCGGTCATCTGCTGGGAAAACTACATGCCCCTGCTACGCACCGCGATGTACGCCAAAGGCATCCAGATCTATTGCGCGCCCACGGCCGACGCCCGCGACAGCTGGCTCGCCTCCATGCGCCACATCGCCACCGAAGGGCGTTGTTTCGTCCTCTCCTGCAACCAATACGCCCTGCGCAGCGACTATCCGGACGACTACGACACCTCGTTCAGTAACGAACCGGACGCCGTCTACTCTCGCGGCGGGAGTTGCATCGTCAACCCGCTCGGCGAGATCATCGCCGGTCCAGACTACGAGGGGGAAACCATCCTTACCGCCGATCTCGACCTGCGCGAGATCGCCCGTGGCAAATTCGACCTCGATGTCATCGGGCACTACGCCCGCCCAGACATCTTCCAACTGACGGTCGATGAATCGCCCACCGCCACCGTCACCTACGGAGGTCATCCTGACGAAGGACGGATCTCCTCGCCGCAGCGAGTGTCCAGCGGTGATCAGGACTCGCTCAGTCGGTCCGCATCCGCTCGATCTCCGCAGCCGGCACATCCATCGTATCGCCCGGAATCGACGGCCAGCGGACCGTCATGACCACGCAATCCTCCAGCGCCCGCCATCGGTGCGGCACGCCCGGACCCCAGATGAGGTAATCGCCCGGCTGTTCCAGGATCACCACCTGCTGCGGCAGCTCGATCTCGTGCCGCCCCGACGCCAGCACCACCAGCGACGTTCCCGTCTGGCACGCGGTCCAGTCCGACTCGCCGAAGCCCGCGGCATACGTGCCCCATTTGACTTCGACGACATCCGAGTGCCGCAACCCCTCCGGCACGAAATGCCCCAGCAGCCACCCGCGAAACGGATTGGCATCCTCCCGCGCGTTGCCGGTTGTCCAGCCCCGTGCCTGGCTCACGACGCCTGGCGCAGCTTGGGCAGCAGATCGACCACTACCTCGTCGAAGACCTCCTTCTGCCCCGGATTACGCGGCCAGGGCAGGCGGAAGTCGGTGAACCCCAGCGCCCGATAGGCATGAAAGTGCTCTTCGAACTTCGCTGGCGATTCCAGGAAGACCCGCGCCGGGCTGACCGAGCGCACGATCGTCGCCGGATCGCGCCCGATCTCGAGACAGGCCTTGTCCAGGTTCTTGCTGGCGGTCCCCGCCTCGTCCAGGTCGCCGACCGAGTTCCAGATGTCGGCATACTTGGCCACCAACCGCATCATGCGCGGTTTGGTGCCACCGATCAGCACCGGCAACTTCCCCTGGGACGACTTCGGCTCGAAGGGCGCATCGATCAGCTCGTAGTGCTTGCCGAGATAGGTAACCCGCTCCTTCGATTGAAGGAGATCCCAGATCTCGAGCGCTTCCTCGAACCGGTCGACTCTGGTCTTCGGGTCGTAGAGCTCCCAGCTATAGGCCTCGTGCTCGCGCCGGGTCCACCCGGCGCCCACCCCGAAGGTCACCCGCCCGCCGGAGATTTCATCGACGGTCATCGCCTGGAAGCTTCAGGAGAAAGACCGGATTGCGATAGGTGTTCCCTCATTATTCATCACCCCAGCCAACCTCGGCTCCTGTCTGGGGAGCGAGCGCCGCCAGCATGGTGTAGGCCTCGTGGGTCGGCTCGCGCACATCGAAGAGCCCATAGAAGTGATCGACCACATCGAAACTGTCCCACCCGGTTTGCTCGGTGGTGACGATTCGGTAGGAAAGCTCCGCGAAGCTCGCCCGCTGTCCGCAGACGATGCCAAACCGGATTGGGTGTGTCATTCCGCCATCTCCATCGCTTCGACCGGCGTCATGGTACGGCAGAACAACCTACCGCGCTCCCGTTGTTGCTTGTCCCAGGTGACCAGCGGCAGATCGAGCGTTGCTGCGAGCGCCAGAAAGACGGCATCCGAACCGCGAATGCTGGCATGCCGCGCGATGTCGGCAGCCAGCAGTCCCAGGGGCAACGAAATCGAATGAAGAGTGAACAGCTGGATCGAAGATATCATCTCGAGAATGTCGGCAATGACCTGCTCTGGCGCCCAATTCTCGAAAGCACCCCAGCGAATTCGGCCGGAAAATGCGCAGGAACGTGCAAGCGAACATCACCGAAGCGCACGAGATCCATGAACGGCTGGGTCTCGCGAAAATGGACATCTGCGGGGAGCACCCCCGCAAGCCAGATACTCGTATCGACAACGATCACGAACGCCCGGCGATGGCGAGATCCTCGTCGTCCGGCGAGATTTCCATGCGCTCCACGTTCAGAAGCTCCACCACATCGATCGGATCCGGACCCATCTGTGCGGCAAGGTTTTGTCGAAGCTTGTCCAGTCGCTCCCAAAAGGCATCGCTCTCCCCCTGAGAGCGTTTCTGCTTGGGCACAAGGGTCGCCACAACCTCGCCGCGATAGGTAATGTCGATGGTTTCGCCATTGTCCCGGACGCGACGCACGATCTCGCTGGTGTGTTCTTTCAACTCACGAACGCCGACCGATGTCATCGGAGTGCTCCTCTTGATGTGACCACATTTGTGACTACATGGCGAGTGTAAAGATGGCACCTTCGACTGATCCGAGGGACTGACGACTGACAACTTGTGACTCGAAATGGCGGTGGGATCGACCATGACGCTCGGGAGAGCCGGGATCCAGCACCGAGTGTGACGGTAACCAGCCCGGGCACGATCCGTTGCTGCCCAGGCCCGCGCTCGTTGCCAAACGTGCTGCTTATCCATGATAGTAGAACATCTGTTCTTATTTGTCAAGGGGGTTTGGGGCGGATTTTTGCACTAGGGGTGGAGACGGGAGGGCACGGAGGCCCTTCGCTGCGGAGGGGTTGGGCTTCTGTCGGGGAGTGTGGTCCTGAAAGATGAGAGATCCTTCGACTTCGCTCAGGATGACGGGGTGGGGGGACGAGAGATCCTTCGACTTCGCTCAGGATGACGGGGTGGGGGACGAGAGATCCTTCGACTTCGCTCAGGATGACGGCGGGTGGGAGACGAGGGAGATCCTTCGATCCTTCGCTCAGGATGACTGTGCCCGGCGAGCTCATTGGCTCCTCACGCGGCTGATACACTCATCGTAACGACCACACACCCACGTTTCTCAGTTGTCTCGACTGCCAATCTCGATGAATGGAATGCTCTGCATGGAAGATTCCCAATTCGATCGATTCACCCAGGCGCTTGCGAGCGGGCAATCACGCCGCTCCGCAATCAAGATCGCGCTGGGACTGGGCGGAATTGCCGCGCTCGGCGGGCGAGCGCCAGAGGCCGATGCCGCTCGCCGGCCCACCCCAACTCCCAAACCGGTCAAATGTCCCGGCAATCAGACTTGGGACGGAAGCGCCTGCGTCTGCCCCGACGGCGATACGAAATGCGGCCCTGATTGCTGTCCCGATGGCCAAGCGACCTGCTGCGACAACGCCTGCTGCTACGGCACCTGTTCCAGTGAGGAAATTTGCTGCTCGACTGGCGAAATCCCGTGCGGAAAGAACTGCTGCGGAACGGGCACCAGATGCGTCCATGGAAATTGTTTCGATGACCCATGCCGGACCATAGGCGAGCCATGCGCCGTGAACGGCGACTGTTGTGGCGTCGACGCCTATGCCGTGTGCGAGTTTTCCGAGAGTCAGGGTCACGATGTCTGCGCCTATTCGAGTCTCACCTGATGCGAGGACCGTCTGGCTGGCGGGCGCGACGCTATTCGGCGCAGAAGTGCTCCCATTCGGAGGTCGTCGTTCCGATGCGGGATTCGTGACCGTTGGAGAGGATGACGATGGCGTTGTGCCAGAAGAGCTGGGGGATGGTGGTCTTGTAGTCGCGCAAGTTGTCGTCGTAGGCGTCTTTGGCGGGTTTGGTGAGCGCTTTGAGCTCGACGAGGACGAGGGGGAGACCGTTGACGAAACCGATGAGATCGGGACGTTTGGTATAGGGATCGCCAGCAACTCACATCTGGGAGGCGAGGAAGAAATCGTTGTTGGCGGGGCGGTCCCAGTCGATGACGCGGACGATCTCGACGCGCTCGCGGCCCTGGGAATCGGGAACGGTGACCTTGACGCTATCGCGCAGGAGATTCCAGAGGTCGTGGTTGGCGTGGACGGGGTGGTTGGCGGAACGGTCCTGGGAGAGCTCGGTGACGGCCTGGTCGATGGCGGCGGTCGGGAGGTTGGGGTTGAGTCGGGTAAGGGCGGATCGGAGGCGGGTGGCCAGGACGACATCGTGCCGGGTTTCGCGGCCGAGCGGGTTGGCGGGTCCGCAGAGCTCGTCGAAGCAGGACTGGGTCTGCCATCCGAGGTCGGCGAAGAGGGCGATGGCTGGTTGTTCGACGAGGGTGTTTTCGGAATAGTCGGTTTGCACCCCGGGACCTTTGTTCCTGTGCGGTTCTGTCGCTCCAGGATAGTATTGGATTTGGAGTGAGTTCGACGCGGAATCACACGGATTGACACCGAATCTCACACCATCTCACTGCGAGATCTGCGGAATCACACGGAATCACACGGAATCACACGGAATCACACGGATTGGTAACCGGAGCGAGCGTGTCTCGAACAGATTTGATCGACCGCGAGCAGTGGACGGATTGCCGGCCCCGAACCGTTCCCGTTAACAACCACCGAGATGCTCTTGCTTTCCTGCGTTATAGACGAGTCCCAACATCTTCAGTATCTGCGGTTGTCTGCACAGTACGCGGCGCGGAAGGTTTTCGTCAACAGCAGATCCATGAGTTCCCGCAAAGGTATCGGCCCATGCTCCGCAAGTGTGTTCCAGAATGGCTTGTTGAAGAGAGGGGACAAGTCCGTATCGACGCGGCTTGGCGCGCGAGACGCGGTTGGGCGGAATCCGAACCGTGAAGGAATGTGGGAGTGGAAACGAACTCAGGCGGGGCAGACCGGCCGATTGGTTCAGCCATCGATCATGCGCAGGGTTCCACTGCCCAACGATTCGATGATTCCCTGCCGGTAAAGACATGCGCAATCACTGGATTCCAACTGCGCGACTGGTGCGGCGCCAGGAGATCGTCGATCGCTATGCCAAACCGCAGCGGTCCGGTGCTGGTGATTTCCAGGCGGTCGTCGTAGATCGCCAGATCGATGCCTCCCCCGATGGCGGCATAGTCGCGGTGGCAGATTGCATTCGCCATTGCCTCACGGAGCGCCGCGGTGGGATAGAGCGGTTCGTCGATTCGTTCGATGAGATTCGGAACGATGCGGCCCGCGACCGGCAGATGATCGATCCAGAATTGTTGCGCCCGAGCGAACACGTCGAAGGCGTTTCCAACGAACTGCCGATTGTCCAGGAACTCGCTTTTCGTCGTGCCTCGAAAACGCGCCAGGCGAAGCAGGCATTGCGGATACGAGACACGAAGGCGATCTTCTTTGCCAAACAACACCATCGCAGCATTGAGAATGCGTCCATCCTTCAGCAGACCCAGGCCAAGAAGGAGCGGTTCGATATCACGCGTGAGTGGATCTGACAGCCGTTGCCGTCGGATCGCCTCTTCGACCGTCATGACGATCTGGCGATGATCGAGGTCAGCGAGTGTGAAACCGGCGGCTGGCCGGCTTTCCCAACTATCGGAACGGTGCGCTTCGTCGATGATCCGCTGTCGATAGAGGTCCGAGGGCATGCGCGAGGTGGTCTTGCCCAGACGCTGGTAGGGAACACCGCCGAAGGTATGCGTGCGCACTGACGCTGGGCACGCGACTATCACAACAGCGCGACCGTTCTCCAGACTCACCGTATCGATGCTGATATCCGTCATTGGCTCGATGCGGCGAACACCATTTGCGACACGTTCAAGTGTTGGTCTCCGACCTCCTGCCCGCGAACATCGCCGCCATCGGTAATGCCGAAGAAGACGAACCCGGGCGATCCGGTGTTCAGGACTCCGCAGACGGACTGCAACCCGGAATCTAGTTCGGCCGTGGACGCCTTGAATTCCAATGCTTCGGATTCGCCGCCGGCGGCGAGTTGGAGAAGGTCTGCTTCGTTCATGACGCAACGATGCGCGACTTGCCCGTCGAGCTGCAGGATGATCGAGTTGGATCTCAGTGGGTAAGTACAGCCGAAAGGTGGTCAGGACGGCATCGTTGCAGGTTTCGCGGCCGAGGATTGGTGGGCCCGCAGAGTTCGTCCAAGCAGGACTGGGCCTGCCATCAGAGGTCGGCGAAGCGCGATAGTCGGTTGCTCGATCAGGGTGTTTTCGGAGTAGTCAGACATTTCGTCCCGGGACTACGCCCCGGAAGGTCAGATTGACCGTGAGCATAGACCAATTCATACTTGTCGAAGTCTCATCTACCGTGCAGAAGTAGATCTTTCGCCGTCCCACAGAGCCGGCGATGGCTTTCTCCTGTTGACGCACATTCTGGAATCAGGGAACCCAAGGTTGAAACCATGGGCTCAAACTCCTTGAAATGGCAGACCGCTTCCAGATTTGACTCTGTCTCCGCAGTGGATTTGGGTCTGCCATCCGAGGGCGGCGAAGAAACTCGATGGCTGGTTGTTCGACGAGGGTGTTTTCGGAATAGGTGAGCGACTGCTCGGAGGCTTTCTACTTTCTGAAGTGAGACACGGGATGTCTATTACACTGGCCTGAACGCAATGGCACCACTATCCAGTTCCACTCAGGCGGGAAGACGCTGGCGTCTATGCTTGGTCAGAGTCGAGTATCTCCGGGCCAAACAGAATGAGACTCCAGGATTCGCTCCCTCCCGTTTCGCATCTGCTGCAACTACAACCTGAACTGCCTGCGAAAGCAGCGACGGGCGTTCTCGCCAGACCACATCCTCAGCGGCTCCTGCACGCCACTTCCGGTATCGAGATTGCCTTCTGCAATCGAAGATAGTGTTCTTCGGTCACAATTCTAAATCGTGCGCCCGTCGAACATCGCTTGCGCTGACACCTGCCACTTGCTCTTGGGTGGAAGCGAACTCCTCAAGTGTCCCACTCCAAACATCATTAGCAAACTCTTCAGCCGGAAGCAATAAAGCTCCAGCAGCAAATGTGACACATTGTTCTAACTTCTTGAATGACTCTCGATCACGCACATATACCTGTTCCACATGGCGATGGAGCACAAATGGCCAAGCTCATGCACTCAGATCAGACCTTGAGCGAGCGGCAGACTTGCTATTGTTAAGGACAACGTACGCTCTGTCGCCATTCCATTGCGAGAGCCCATCTAATTCGCGGTCAGCCAAGAATAGCTGTCTGTGAGACTCCTCTGCCTCAAGCAGGTTCATAAATTCGGGAATAGTTGATCCCAACCGAAAAGTGTTGCCTCACGTCTTGCTAGCAGCGTCTTCGATTGCCAGGGGGACAGTACATCCAACTTGCCTAACTCATTCCAAGACGGGATCGTGCAATCTGCTTGCTCCACGATCGAGTCAACCGCGACCGTGAATTCTTCCAACAGCTCAAGATACGCACCTGACCTGTCGCGCTATTGTGTCCAGCGTGCTCACCATCGACCGAAAGACCGGAGATTGCTTTCCGCTTTGAATCGGATCTGAAGGAAGAAATCGGTGGCATCCGCAGCGCAACCCGGAAAGCATGAGAAGTGAATCAGCAGTTGGAAAAACCGATCTCGCTCATATCGAAGAAATCATCTCTGGGCTCAAGCCGGTCAAGGTAGCCCGTGCGTTTGGCTCTCTACTTCCGTAGTGCCCGCGCTTGCTGAAGTCTGTGGCTCGAAAACCCATTTACGCCAGTGGACATCAACCAGATTTCCTCGCTGAATCTTCTCAGTCGTAGCCCGAAGGTAGGCTCCCGGAAGCAACCACAACCCAATTGTTGATCGAGTAACATATTCTCTCTAAGCAACAGGTCGTGAAACAGCAAGTTCGCTACCTGCATTCCGGGTCGGGATGTGGAGATCCAGATAGGCTGCACGAAATGGATCCTGGCGGCTAGGGTGATGCGTGACGATCCCAAAAATCGGTCCAATTCGTTAGGAAGTAATGACGGACCAGATTCTGGGAAGAATGAGAGCAGCTGTGAGCTTTGGGCGAGCGTTTCACGAAGAAGCGCGCCTTGGGAGTCTGCGCCGCGCGTAGTGCATTGAACGAGAACGAAAGGTCCAAGCCTTGCCGAAGAATGGCACGGCAGACCGGATTTGAGTTCATACTCAGCTCCGTTGTGATATCTTGGGGGCCTTCGTCACAAGCCCGGCCAGTTGGCTTCTGAACGCCCGGCGGGCTTGGGGCCAATACTGTCTTCCAATAAGGTTCTTCAGAATACTGCGCCACGAATGCGTCCGCTGCCAGTACGAGGACTCAATGGAGGCTCGAATAGCGGCTATCAGGTCGAGCGTGACGTATTCCTCAACAGCCTTTGGATTGCGATCTCGTTCACGATTCACCTCGGTTGACAATTACGTACGTGTCCACAATATTCGGATATGCATCCTGTTTTGTCAACCACGAGGGGGTCGTTCAAGGAGTGAACAGCCTAGCCAGGTGCAATCGGCGGGTCTTCTCTATTGTCGCGTTGATCTCGAGTGTTTTCAAAATGGCTCGGAGAGTAGCACGCCTCCTCAGAAAGCGATTGAGTATGTCAGGAGATGGAATGGTGATCGCTAATCCCGTTAAAACGGCCGCTCGCACTTTGGCGTGTTGTTCCGGAGCTGGCTCCGCCGATGTAATCCTGATGGCGATCAGAAAGCAAGAGAAGTAAAACAAGTAGTACGGCGGCAAATATGAGACAATCCAATCTGCAAGCGAACCAGGTACGAGGCTAAGACCGCGTTGGTGTCCTTCTCGTTATCCCAGCACCCGGATCTGCCATACGGATTAGCACGATGTCACCTCGCTTGAGGATACTTTTGGAAGTTGCTGGGGATCGATTTTGCGGTACGGGACGCGATCCCAGTCGATGAACGTCGACTTGCTGATCCATCCCCCTCAAGAACTTGGGCCCGACTGGTTTCTCCGTTGCCGATGTTGTGTAGCCGTATTGTGTCTTTACTAGGTCTCCCAGCGGCTTGACTTCCCACCCCTCCGGGATCAAGCCCAGCTCGCTTTCGACGAGGGGACCGATTCGTGGCCGGGGTAGCGGAAGTGGACGAACCATTCGCGGTAGAGGCGCTGGGCCATTTCCTCGAGGATGGTAACGCAGCGGGTGTTGTTTTCGATTAGGTCGTCGTAGGCGGAGAGGGTGTCGGCGTATTTGAGGAAGATGAGGCCGAGGACGGGAGTGGAATATTCGGAGGAACGGAGGCCGGAGTTGGCGCGCAGGGTGTCGGCCACCTTCCAGAGGCGGGATTCGATGTCTTTGAATTCGGTTGCCATGAGTGGGCACGACTCCGCGGGTGCGTGGGGTTGGGTTGGTTCGGTTGCGTGAGTATGCGGGGGAATGGTGGGGTCGTCAACGGGGGATAGGTGGAGGCAGCGGGTCGACCCGGGGAGTGAGCCGATCCGACGCCCCACCCGGAGTCGAAACCCCGGGCTCACAGAGCGAAGTCCCTCCGGGACTGAGCGTGCTTTGCCCATCGTCCAGTCCTGAAGGGACGTTGCTTCGATAGCGTGGTCATGTTCTTGCCGCTCCATGGTGGAGGAAGACCGGGTCCTGGAAGAGCAAGAGGTCCTTCCACTCCGCCTGCGGGCTCCGGTCGGGACGACGGGGGCTATTCCGGCTCGAGGTGGATGCCGTAGCTCTCGGCGGCGTGGCGGATGCGGTTCTTGATGGTTTCCAGGTCTTTGGTGCTGTACTCGTCGGCGTTGCGGGGCATGTGGATATAGCTCCAGGCGGCGCGGACGTGTTCTTCGGTGTCGATGGGGTACTTCTTGTTGGTGGGATCGGCGAATTGGACGTCGCCGTACTTGCGTTCGCCTTCGTTGGGATAGACGTCGTTTCGTTTCTCGATAGCCATTTTGCGTGCCTCCATGGATGCGGTCACGTGACCGCAATCGCAATGGTACGGCCCGAAGCTGGTGGCGCGCCGAATCTGACATGACCCGACATGGTGGGCGCGGACCTGTCACACTCTGCGAATTCCCACGTTTGTAGAGCGAGAAGCATTGAGTCCCAGGCATTCGTGGGGTCCGGTGTGTTCACAGGCGAAACGCTGATGACCGAGAAGCTGCACAGCTCGGAGGCGATGCGGACGGCGGGGTCGATCGTCGAGGTCGATACCTTCGAAGCCGTCTATCGTGCCTGGGCGCCGCAGGTGCATGCCTACTGTTATCGCCGGCTGCGGAGTGTCGAAAATGCCGAGGATGCCACGAGCCAAACCTTTCAGCAGGCGTTTCGGGGCCGGGCAGGATTCCAGGGGGGATCGGTGCCGGCGTGGTTGTTTCGCATTGCCGAGCGCGTCATCGTCGATTTCCACCGGGCGAATCGGCTGCCCAGCGCGTTTCCCTACGTGACCGAGATGGTCGATACGGCTCCCGGGCCGGACACCCAGGTCATTCAGCTCGATGAAGCGGCCCGTCTCAGCCAGGCGATCGCGAACCTTCCGGAGGCGCGGCGCCGGATCATCGAGCTGCGGCTCGCCGGGCTGACCAGCCCGGAGATTGCCCAGATCCTCGATCGCTCGCCCGCATGGGTGCGGACCAATCAGCGTCGCGCCGTGCTGCAACTGCAGGCGGTCTTGCAGGACGCTCCGGACCGAGGAGGGACGAGCGATGTCTGATCGCGCGACGCCGCAACTGGAACTCGACCTGGATGCGTTCTGGAACGATCTCGTCACCGGCCAGCAGCCTACGCGTCGCGAGACTTCTGAAATGGAATCGGTCCGGCGAATGATCGCGCAGACGTCAGCGCCCGAACCGGCGCCGGGCTTCCTGGACGATCTCTGGGCGCGGTTACTGGAGAGCGAACAGCCGGAATCGGTGATTCCCGCAGCGGCGCAGCCAACCGCGCCAGTTGCGCCATCCATTGTGCCGATGCCCGTTCGGTCCGAAACGCGGCCGAAGTCCAGGCGTTGGCGTTGGGGCAGCTTCGCGGCGGCGGTGGCCGCGTTGCTGGCGATCGCAGCCGTCAGCGCGATTCTTTTTCTGGATCGGCGCAACGATGGCGCTCCGTCGCCTGGCGCTCAGCGATGGACGATGTCCGGGGGCGGTCCCGGCAAGACCAACAGCAATCCGGACGCGCCGGCGATTGCCGAACCGAATGTGCAGTGGCGGGTCGAAACCGATGGGCGCATCGACGGCGTTCCAGTCGTGGCCGACGGCGCGGTGTTCATTGGCAATCGGGAGCATCACATGTATGCCCTCGATGCCGAAACGGGAATGCAGCGATGGGACGTGAATCTGCGCAAACCGATCACGGG
This sequence comes from Thermomicrobiales bacterium, assembly GCA_041390825.1. Classification (NCBI taxonomy): domain Bacteria; kingdom Pseudomonadati; phylum Thermomicrobiota; class Thermomicrobia; order Thermomicrobiales; species Thermomicrobiales bacterium. Next base: position 164,546 of record JAWKPF010000006.1, on the reverse strand, counting down.
AAGTGCCGCAATCGGGGAGGGCATCGTGGTGGTGGGGACCACGGCAAGCTTGTTCGGGCTCGATGCGCAGACAGGCGCAACGATTTGGCAGCGGGATGATCTCGTCGCGGTCTCCGATCCAACGATCGTCGATGGCGCGATCTTCCTGGTCGATGATGGCAACCAGTTGCGGTCGCTCGATCTCGAGACTGGAGCGGATCGCTGGGCCACGGATCCGTTTGCCGACGCGCCGGCATTTGCGATCGACGAGCGCTCGGGGCGGATATTCGTCGCCACGCCGGGCGGCATGTTGCGCGCGCTGGCAACAGCGGACGGCGCGGAACTTTGGGCGGTCGATCCCGGTCCCGGCCTGTTCGGAAGTCCGCTGGTCGATGGCGACGCAGTGGTGGTTTCGGTCGCGGGTGGTGTGCTGCTCGTGGATGGGGAAACCGGCGCGACCGGTCCCGTGAACGTTACCGGTTTCGAAAGTTATCCCACAGTGACTCCGATCCTCGCGTTTGTAGACGATTTGCTGATTGCGAGTACCGAGCAGATGGTCATTGCATATGACCCAGATACGCTGGAAGTTGTGTGGGTCAACCAGCAGCTTGGTGATTTGACCGGGGACATGTCCACGGGTGCGGGCAGCATCTACTTGACCGGCAAGGACCGCACGCTGACGGCAGTCGAGTTGGCAACGGGTGATGTGCAGTGGACCCTTCCGCTGGATGAAGTCGCTCAGGGAGCGCCCGCGGTTACCAGTGAGCGGTTGTTCATCGCCACCCGTGCAGGTTCCGTCTATGCCATCGGAGGAGAGGCTCCCTCGATCCTGAATGCTCCGCTGGCTGAGACAGCGTCAGCAACGGAGGGTCCCGTTACCGCGCTTTGGAAGAGCTCGGGCGGTCCGAACGCGTTGAAGAATCCAACTGGTATCGCGGTCTCCCCATCCGGCGAGGTCTGGGTGTGCGATACGGCCAACGACCGGCTGCAGATCTTCGATGCCGAAGGGAACTTCCTGCGGGAGTTCGGGTCACACGGTTCCGAGCCGGGGCAGTTCGATTTCGGCGAAGAGACCGCGGAGATGGATGGCTATGTTCCGCTCGGCAACGCGTGCGACATCGCGTTCGATGCTTCTGGGGCGCTCTATGTTGTGGACGCGGCCAACTTCCGGGTACAGCGATTTCCGGCGAGCGCGTTCGGGTGGATGGCGAACGCCTGTTGCACGATCCGCGCGGCAGGCACGAGTTATGCGTACCCGGCGAGCGGCGCGCAACCCGACCTGATCGTCGGTTCAGAAGGGCGTGGAGCGGGAGCGTTCCTGTTCCCGAGCGATGTTGCGGTTGCGCCGAATGGCGACATCTTTGTCGGGGATCGGCTCCGGCTCGATGTGCAGCGGTTCGACGCGAATGGCCAATATCAGGAAACCCTTGGGAAACCGGTCGGTGACGACCCGTTCGAAGCCGGGACGTTCCTGAGCATCAATGGCATCGCGGTCGACGATCATGGCCGTCTCCATGTTGTTGATGGAGACACCCAGGAAGTCGATCGTTTGGAAGCCGATGGCGCCTGGACGACGATCGCACTCACCCGCGAGGACTACCGCATCAACGGCATCGCGGTGGACGAAGATGGCAATCTCTTCGTCGCGCAGATCAATGCCTTCGGTGGCTCGTTCAGCATCTACGACCCGAATGGAACGTTGCTGGAGCGGGTGGGTTCCGGCGGGGCCGAACTCGGCCAGTTCGATGGGACGACGGGCGTTGCGCTCGATGGGCTCGGGAATGTCTATGCAACCGATTGGGGTATGAATCGGTTCCAGAAATTCGCAATCGATTACCCGCGGCTGGAAGCAACCGTCGCGGAACCTGGCAGCGGGAGCTTGCCGCCGATCAGCAATCTCGCTGACTCTGAAAAACCTCTGGATGAACGGGCGTCGTTGCACGCGCCTCGCGGGCGATAGCCTTGTCCGTTCGACCGGAAAGCGAGCGTCATGATGGTTCGGTTGGGAGCGCTGGTGATTGTGGTGCTGGTCCTGCTCGTGGGACTTGCCGGTGGCTATCTGGCCGGGATGCAGTCGAGCGACGACACAGGACCCCGATGGGAAGCACAGCAGCGCACGGCGGAGCGTTTCTACGAGGCGTTGGACGCGCTCGGTCAGGATCCGTCAGATGACCGGCTCGGTACTTTGCTCGCGCCCGAGTTTACCGATCAGCGGCTGGATATCGAGCGAACCTTGACCCGAGCGGACTTCATGCGCGCGGCGGTCGAGGAAGCGCGCACCTTTCCGCACCGGCAGTTCACTCCGATCCGCATGACGAGCGATCGCGGGTGGGTACTGGCAGTCGTGCAGGTGGTGGATGCGGAGCCGGGGGAGTTTGGCGCCATTCCGCTGCCACCTGTCGAGCGTTTGCAGCGGGAACTGCTGTATTTGCGGGATGAATGGATCGTAGGACGCATCGTGTTGGAGGACGCCGGGACCACATTGCGGTCCCTGGAGCCGGTTGTGCTCCGGGGCGCCAGCGCCGGAATGCAAACGATCAAGCTGAGCCGTCATGACTTCGACGCATATGCGAGCGAGCAAACGGCATTCACCACCGACACGCTGGTCGTGGGAGATCGTGGGCGATTCTCCGTGCGCTACGACGGGGAGGAACGTACGCTCGAGGCAGGGGAATCGATGCTGATCGCCGCGGATCGAGCGGTCTCGATTTCCAATGAAACTGATGCGCCTGGGAGAATCCTCACACTGTCCACGGCTCCCATCGAACAACCCACGGTCGACTCCACCGCGAACCAGCCGCGCCAGTTGGCGCCGGGCGTCGTCGTCTCGGTTGCTGGGCAGAGCCAGCACTTCGTCTCCGGGGCGGATTGTCTCGATGTGTCGATCGGCTTCGCGGTCATGGCGCCAGGCCAGCGCCTGCCTGAGCACCAAACCGCTGGCTACGAGCTCATCTTGCCGACCTCTGGCGCGATCGACGTGCGGAGCCAGAAGCGCGACCTGCTGCAAACCGATGCGGTGCGGCAATGGCAGGACGAACGGTCGTTTGCCGCCATCGAGCCGGGATTCGCGGTGGCCGCTCCGCCAGACTCCACGCTGTCCACTACCGTCACCAGTCAGGAGCCAGCCGAGTTCTGGATATTCACCGTCGTATCGTCGGGCGGTTGTTCGTCGTCCGGAAGATCGTCCGATAGGGATTGATCGTCCGACGAGGTGTCGAATACCAGTTTTGCCTCCACGACCAGCATCGCCCAGATGATGATGGCGGTCAGCACGCACCACTGGCAGATGGCGTCGATGACGAAGAGTTCCAGATAGGTGAGATAGATGGCGAAGACCGCGCCGGCCAGCGCCAGCGCGAAGGTGGCGAGGGTGATGTTTCCGGCCCACTCGGGTTTGGCCCGGCGAAGGAGGAAGAGGACGGTCATGACGACGAACATGCCGAGGCCGAGGAGGGCGACGGGCACGCCCTCCAGTTCGGCATAGGGGCTTTTCTGCACGGTGTGGCAGCCGCCCACCGCGCAGACCAGCAGATCGTCCCGGTAGTGCACCAGGGTGAGATAGGCAGAGACCGCGATCCCGCCCAACGCCAGGGCGAGCGAGACCACGGTCAGGCGGCTATTGGTTCGCGAGGGCTGCATCGAGCGTCTGCTTCAGCGCGTCCCATCCCTGCCAGGGGACGACCTCGCCATTCATGACAAAGGACGGCGTGCTGTCGATACCGAGCCCGGTGGCTTCCTGATGCATCGCCTGCACCTCGGCGGAGGTGGCGCCGTCGTCGAGGCACGATTCGATCTCGTCGCGGTCGAGCCCGGAAAGTTCGGCCATCTTCAGCAGGCGGGATTCGCTCAGGTTGCCGAGATTCTCGCCATAGTGATTGGCGTAGATGGTTTCGTGATACGGCCAGTAGCCGTCTTGCTCGATCGAGCAGGCGGCGGCTTGCGCGGCGGTGACCGAATCGGCGCCCAGGAAGGCGAGATCGCGGAATTCGAAGCTCACCTGCCCGGTGGCGATATAGGTCGAGAGCAGCTCAGGGAAGACCTGGGTATTGAAACTGGCGCAGGCGGGGCATTGGTAGTCGCCATATTCGACCAGATGAACCGGCGCGTCCGGATTGCCGATCACGCGGCCGTCGGTTGGAATGCCCTCCAGCGCGGCGGCTTCGGCCACCTGCAGGGTGGGCAGATCGCTGGCGTCGCGATTGGTCCAGATCAGCGCGCCAGCCACGAGCACGGCCAGCGCCACCGCGCCGGCAATGAGCGCGATCCGGCGTCGGCGGGACGCCTCGGCTTCGGCGCGCACCTGGGCGCGGGTTTTGCGTTTTTGTTTGCTGGATGTTGCCATTGGTTTTGATTCTCCATCGAACGAGAAACGTCACGAAGCCACTCCCGGGGGAGCGGTTGGGCGGCTCGATCGCGCAGGAACCGCGCGATCAGTCGATGGATTTGGGCGGTGGAGCGTCGGGCGGACCGGCGCGGCTGTCGATCTGGATGAGCGCCGGTGGCGGGGCGAAGAAATCGGTTGCTTCCTCATCCAATTGAATGGTGGAGACCAGATAGCCGGGTACGAACGGCTGGGTGTCGAAGGTGGCGGGGTGTTCGCTGGCGCTGGGCGTGGCGCCGTCGCCGCAGTCGAGCGGCAGGGTTTCGCTCAGGTGTTGGGCGAGCGTCGCGCCGATGTGCTCGAGCGGCGGTTCCGGCGTGGCAACGTCGATATGCTGGACCGCCGGGATGTCGATGGTCACCGGTGCGGCAGCGGAGGTTTGCGCGCAGCTCATGGGCAACGCGAAACCCGCGGCGGCAATGGTGATCAGGGTGAAGAAGCGTAGCAAAATCGACATAACAGTTTGCGCGGACGACGGATACGAAGGTCGTCCCGCTGGGGGAAGTGTAGCCGGTTGCGGGTTAGGTGAAGGTCATGGAGCCGGGGGTTGGGGTTGGGCTGTCGACGATCACCAGACAAAAGCCGCTGGAGGGGGTGTCCAGGGGACAGTCAGGCGCGAACTCCTGCCGATAGGGCACGATCTGGATGGTGCTGCTGCCGGCATGCGCGGGTGACTGGAGGGTGACGACATCCACCGGCCGCACTGCGGTGGATTCACGCGAGGACCAGAGGTAGACGGCAAAGAGCAGCGTCATGCCAATCAGCACACCCACACCCCACAGCTGGGAGAGACGCGCTTTCCGGGAGACGCCAGGGACGATAGGTATAGGTCGCGTTTCGAACATCGGCTCGGTCGGGCGGGGTGGGGATGCGAACGGTCGAGCCTCGATTGTAGGAGTCGATTCTAAAGATTCGCTGATGAAGCAGGCGGCAGGAGGATACTCGCTAAGGGCTCAAGATCCCGTTCCCGGCGGAGGCCGGTTGGCGCAGTTGGAGGTCGAGGGCTTATCCGCGAAACGATCGACCACCCAGCCGAGCACGGTCAGCATCGATTGGGGTTGAGAATCGTGCGTTGTGTCCAGGTATTGCAGGAAGGTGACGTCTTCCCCTTCAGCGCAGCGACGGGCGGCCTCGTCCACGCTTCCCTGGAAAGGAATGACCTGATCGGCGGTGCCATGTACGAGCAGGAGTGGGGCATCGACCGGTCCGGTGGGAGTGTTTTCCTCGATCAGGGTGCTCCATGGCTCGGTGGTGGTGGGGTCGATGGCCAACAGTTCGCCGCCGGTGGGGATGTGGCGGATTCTCAGGTATCCCAGCGGGGAGGTGATACATGCCTTGGAAAGCCGTTCCGCCACTTCGACCTCGCTGGGCTCGATGACCCCGTCGAGCGGAATGGCGTAGGCATTGCTCCAAGCGTAGAAGACGAAGGGGAAGAGGATACCGCCGACGCGATCGGCGCTGCGGGCTTCGAGAATCCCCTCCAGGTCGAAGGCGCCCGCCTGGGTAACGGTACCTTTAAGGGTCAACTCCGGGGCGTATGCCGGCGCCAGTTGCGAGGCGAACATAGCCGAATGCCCGCCCTGGGACGCGCCGACGATGGCGAAGTCGGCGCCGGCCTCAGGCACCAGATTGCGGGCGGCGCGCACAGAATCGAGCACGGTTTGCCCTTCCACCTTGCCAACGAGATACGGGCTGATGCCTGGGGTGCCGATGCCAGGATAGTCAGTGACAGCGACTACGAAACCCTGGTCGATCATGGTTTGCAGCAAGTCGATATGCGTCAGCGCGTCCGGTAGCTGGCTGGTGCCGCAATAGGGGTAGATTCCCTGGGTGCCCCGCGCGATGGCCACAATCTGGCGTGGTGTCTCCGATTTCGCGGTGGGCGCGACAACCAAGCCGGAAACCGCGATCGGCTGATCGTTCAGATCGTTGGAAAGGTAGAGGACGCGCCAGGCCTGGGCGCCCGTGGGCAGACCGCGGGTGATCGTTTCGCTGCGAATCACGTCGCCGGCCACGCCGGCGGGCAATGGATCAGGTGGGGTGTAGAAACTGCCCGGTTGGACCGGGCTTGCTTCCTTGTTGAACCAGACATAGATGCCGAAGAGAAGACAAAGTAGCAGTAGCCCGATGACAATCGACCAGTTTTTCAGCCGCTGGGTCCAGGTGCGTTTCGATGTCGCCATGCTACAGGATGCCCGCTTTCATGTTTGAAGTACGAAAACGCCTCGGGGCGCGGCCCAGATTCGGTAGTATGCCCAAGGATGACTGGCAGCGGGCCGCCCTCGAATTGCATCGAACGATCGAGCCGGGTATTGTGCAGGCAGCGATACCTCATGGCGACGGACGGGAGGGTTCGGATGGCGGGTTCGGTTCCTACGCGGCAATTCGGGACGTATGACGAGCAGGTGAGTTTGCTCTGCGTTGGCGGCGCGCATCTGGCGTTGCCACGGTGCTCGGAGGAAACGGCGATCCGAATCGTGCACGAGTGCATGGATGCCGGCGCGACCTTCATGGACAACGCCTGGGAGTACAACGACGGCGAGTCGGAACGGCGCATGGGCAAGGCGCTGGCTATGGACGGCCGGCGCAAGGACGCTTTCCTGATGACCAAGGATTGCGCCCACGATCGCAAGGCGAACCATTCCATGTGGAAGCTGGAAGATAGTCTGCGCCGGTTGCAGACCGACTATCTCGATCTCTGGCAGATCCATGAGGTCGTTTGGGAGGACGATGTCGATTGGATCTTCGCCCCGGGCGGATCGGCCGAGGCGTTGCTGAAGGCGAAGGAGAAGGGGCTGGTGCGCTACATCGGCTTCACCGGTCACAAGGACCCGGCCATTCACAAGCGCATGCTCTCGCAGGGGTTCCCGTTCGATGCGGTGCAAATGCCGCTCAACGTGCTGGACGCGCACTACAAGAGCTTCGAGCAGGAGATTCTCCCGATCTGCCAGGAACAGGGGATCGCGGTCATCGGCATGAAATCGTTCGCTTCGGGCGATATTTTCGGGCTCGACACCACGATCACCCCGGCCGAGGCCCTGGGCTATGCCATGAGCCTGCCGGTGGCGACGGTGGTTTCCGGTATGGACAGCATCGAGGTCATGCAGCAGAACCTGGCCATCGCGACGAGTTTCGAGCCGATGACCGACGAGCAGAAGCGCGAGCTGCTGGCGCGCACCAAGCCGCACGCCACCGGTCAGCACGAGCGGTTCAAGACCACCTACGACTTCGAAGGCAACGTGGGCCGCACCGCGCACGGCTACCCGGTCAAGCTGAGCACCATCGCGGCAGACTGACGGGTCTTGTTCATCGAGGGTTGGCGGGGCAGCCACGGAGGGCTGCGGCTACGGAGAGCAGAGAGCGGACTTTGGGCAACGCCAACGCGCGAGATTCTTCGCTTCGCTCAGAATGACCGCGGGGAGGCGACTGCGTTCTTTCAACACCGCAGCGGATTGGTGCAGAGATCCCGGTAAGATGGAGGGCGGCGCGATCGAGCGTCGCCCGTTTTCGTTGCGTACCGAATGGAGCTCACAATGGCATTCGAACTTTCTGCTCCGAACTCGCGGCTGTCCCGCCGCACCGCGCTTGCCGCCGCTGCCTTGGCGGGTTTCGGCGGCTTCGCGTTGGCTACCCATGGCGTGGCTGCTCATGATGAAGGCACCCCTTCCGCGGCTGGGGATGAAACCGCGTATCTCTTCGTGCAGTCGGGCTTTACATCCGGCATGCTCGATCAGGCCACGGACGGCGTCCAAAGCTGGATGCTGACGCTGCAGGGAGCGCCGGCGCAGACCGTTTTCTTTTCCGATCGTCCGGCGCGCATCGCGGGATCGGTCTCGACCGAGCGGTTTCTCGAGCTACTCGACTTCTCGTCCGATGATCCGCCCAATGCTGCTCTGGTGATCGATACCGAAAGCGGCGCCGACGTGGTGATTCTCGAGTTGACCGATCCGGTATACGATGCCGGCGACGCAACCCTGACCTACATCGCCAAGATTCTGGATGTCGATGTGCTGGAGAGCTCCGGTTACGGTTTCGAGTCCGATCCACTCGGCCCCGACGGCTACCCCGCCGAATTCGGGCCAGCCAGCCTCTTTATCGATTCGCTGCTTGGTTGCACTCCATGGGATCCGCGCTGTTAAGAACGAATCACGCAGGGATCTGGACCTAGAGTGGCGCGCCCCGGTCGGGGCGGAACAGGAGAGCGATTTTGTGTCGAACCCCAGCGTTGCAACGCTGGGGTTCGACCGTCTTGTGAGTGCGGATGGGATGGGCGGCGGCGGGTTGCGTCTTGGGGGCTTCCAAAATATACCCCCCAGGGGTATACTGCGAAGTGAAGACGGGTCGCTTGCTCCGTCCCGCAACACATCCCGGCCGGAAGGACCGTACTTATGAACCATCAGCACACCGTCCACGGCGCAACCAGTTCTCACGATTCGCACGATCACCTCATGGAGCCCGTCCCGCCAGCGGTGGCTCCCGGGCACGAACACCATCAGGCGATGCCCGAAGCAGCGGACGCCCGGCACGATGACATGCGCCATGACGGTCATCAGATGTCCGCGCATGAAGGCGGCGCGCATGGCGGAATGAGCCATGACATGAGCGATCCAGCCATGGCCGCGGCCATGGAACGGGATATGCGCAACCGGTTTCTGGTCGCGTTGGCGCTGACCATCCCGACGGTGCTCTATTCACCTTTGGGGCGTGATTTCTTCGGCGTCGACCTGCCCACTCCGATTTCGGCCGAGTGGATCATGCTCCTGCTGGCCACTCCGGTCGTGTTCTGGGCTGGTTGGATCTTTCTTTCCGGCGCCTACCATGCCCTGCGTTCCCGCCAACTCGACATGAGCGTGCTCATCGCCACCGGCGTCCTGGCCGCGTATGGAGCCAGCATCGTGCTCATGGCGCTGGGTGAGGAAGATGTCTTCTTCGAAGCTGCCGCGATGTTGGTGACCTTCGTGCTCTTCGGTCACTGGATGGAGACGAAGAGCCGCCGCGGCACCACCGATGCGTTGCGCGCGCTCTTCGATCTGGTGCCTCCGACCGCGACGGTCGTGCGCGGTGGGCAGGAAATCGAGGTTCCGACGGCGGAGATCGTGGCCGGCGATGTCGTGCTCGTGCGGCCCGGCGAGAAGATTCCGGTCGATGGCGAGGTGCGTTCGGGTTCGTCCAGTGTCGACGAGGCGCTGGTCACCGGGGAGAGCTTGCCGGTGCAAAAGGGGCCGGGCGACGAGGTGATCGGCGGTTCGATCAACCAAGCGGGAACCCTGACCTTCGTGGCAACCAAAGTGGGGGCGGATACCGCGCTCGCCCAGATCGTGGCCATGGTGCAGCACGCGCAGAACTCGAAGGCGCCCGGCCAGCGTCTGGCCGACAAGGCCGCGCAGTATCTGGTGATCCTGGCGGTGGGCTCCGGGGTGTTGACCTTCGTTGCCTGGAGTCTGTTCGGGAGTGTTGGGTTCGTCACCGCGTTGACATTCGCGATCTCGGCCGTCGTCATCGCCTGCCCGGATGCGTTGGGTCTGGCGACTCCGACTGCGGTGGCGGTGGGAACCGGTATCGCCGCGCGGCACAACATCCTCATCAAGGACGCGGCCACCCTCGAGGGTGTCGCCGGGGTGCAGGTGGTCGTGCTGGACAAGACCGGCACCTTGACCGAAGGAAAGCCAAGCCTGACCGATGTGCTCGCGCAACCGGGTTTCACTGATGACGAGATCCTGCGTCTGGCTGCTGCCGCCGAAGTCGGGTCCGAGCATCCGCTGTCGCAGGCCATCGTCGATGGCGCGCGCGCGCGTGGATTGTCTGTTGCCGATGCGACCACCTTCGAGGCGGTCGCGGGGCATGGCATCGAAGCCGTGGTCGATGGGAAGTCCGTGCTGCTCGGCAATGCCAGGCTGATGCGGGATCGCGGTATTTCGGTCGACCGCCTTCTCCCTCAGGTCGACGAGCTGGCCAGTCTGGGACGGACCCCGATCCTGATGGCCGTCGATGGCCAGCCGGCGGCCATCCTGGCCGTTGCCGACACCATCAAACCGACCGCGCGCGAGACGATTCGGCGGTTCGAGGCCGCGGGGATCGAAGCGGTCATGATGAGCGGCGACAACCGGCGCACCGCAGAAGCGGTGGCGCGCGAGCTCGGTATCGAGCGCGTGTTTGCCGAAGTGCTCCCCGCGGAGAAAGCGTCGTATGTGGCTCAGTTGCAACGGGAGGGCAAACGTGTGGCCATGGTTGGCGACGGGGTCAACGACGCACCCGCTCTGGCGCAGGCCGATATTGGCATTGCAATCGGCGCCGGGACCGACGTGGCGATCGAAACGGCCAACGTCGTGCTGATGCGCAGCGACCCCCTCGACATCCACCGCGCCATCACGCTTTCCAAAGCGACGGTGCGGAAGATGAAGGAAAACCTCGGCTGGGCCAGCGTCTACAACATCCTGGCAATCCCGATTGCGGCCGGAGTGCTGTACCCCCGCTTTGGCATCGAGCTCCGCCCGGAGTGGGCGGCGTTATTGATGAGCCTTTCTTCTATTATCGTGGCGGTCAATGCGGTGCTGCTCAAGCGGGTGGAACCGGAACTTGCCGAGCGCGGTGGCGCGCCAGGCGACACCGCATTGGCAGCGCAACCGGTGTAGGCTCCGGTGCGTGCGGTCGACCGGGTGCTCTGATGTCGCGGAGCGGCGGGATCAGCCCGCCGGCGTTGCCATTGGCGAAGCCACCGGCGTCCAGACCACGCTGGCCGGCTCGTCGGGATCGAGCAACGTGGCAGCCAGAATGACCACCGTATCGGGGCCGATGTTCTCACCGTAGTGCACCACGCCATCCAGCTCGGACACCGAGTCGCCTGGGTGCAGTTCCGTCGTCTCGCCCGGGGCAATGAGCTCGGTTGCTTCCGGAGTGCCGTCGTGGGCGGCGCGCGTGACCGGTATCGATCCGCCGTCCACGACGTGATAGGTCAGGACTCCCGATTCGATCCAGGCAAGTTGCATACCGGGGTGCGTATGCATCGGCAAGACGACGCCTGGTGGAATGTCGTACCGCACGAGCTGAAGCACTTGCCCGTCGGCGGCTTCGGGAGAGCCTTCCACCAGCACGTCCCGCACGGCGACAACCGTGGACGCCACTGCCGGGCGGTCTTCCCGGATAGTGAACTCCGATATGCCGATCAGCACCGCTCCGGCAACCGTGAAGCCGATCAGGCCCTGTCGCCAGGTGCCAACGGTTGTGCGCTGCATCGTCTCTGCTCCTCGAACGAAGATGAGTTCTCACCGACAGCATAGCGGCAATGGCGGGGTCGGAGCGGTGCGTCCGATCCGTTCCATGGAGATGGTCCTTCGAGCGGGTGCGCAAACGGACGCGGAGTCACCGGCGGGATACCGAATCAGCGACCGGTAAGAAACCGGTGAGAAGAAGGTGGGTGTTCGGTGTAGTGCTGCCGGGCAGGATTGCGAATACTGATGGTGCGGTGATTGTGATGCAGCGCAGATGCGTCGGACCGCCGGGATGTCACGTACTCAGACTGAGCGCCTCGATCCTGACTCGCGAGGTCTTTGACATTGCACGATCCTGTTTGGGCAAAACAGTCGTTCCACGTGCGCCCCGGCCGTCCCATCGACGTTGCAGATCTCTCGTCAATTGCCGCTTCATCGCGTGCGGTGAGTGGGAGCGCGCGTGGCCTACCGTTGTCCGGCCACCCTCGTTTCCGCTCACCTGCACCGGTGGTGGGGGAGCGATCTTCCTTCACGCTCGATCCGTGATCCGCAGGCACGGAGCGCGAGGTTCCGCTCGTGTTGCGGATGTCCTTCCGAACAGCCGTGAGCAATCGGCCTGGTCGTCAGAGCGGGAGATGACGGTCCAGAACCGAGAACAACCGGCATCGATCAGAAACTCGACCAGAAAGCGAACCATATGCATATGCGTCGCGCGAGCCTGGCCATTCTCCTCCTGATTGCATTGGTGGCGGGATTCACCGTGCGAACGGTTGTGCTGGATGCGTCACGAGCCGAAGTGGCGCCCGAAGATGCTGCTGGAATCGAGACGGCGCGCGACTTCTATGCCGAGGTCAATGCCGTGCTGGGGGGAGGGTCCACTGAGTCGTTGAGTGCGTTGCTCTCTCCCATCTTTGCCGATCACGATTCGGAGTCCGAGGCGACCTTGACGCGTGAGGAACTGCTGGATGCGTTGGTTGCCGCCGGCGCGGCGCGGCAGCAGGCGCGGCTCGACGTCGTGTCGATCGAGCCGGCAGGCGCCAACCTGATCGTGAATGTGCAACCGGTGGCCGGCGGAACGATCGAGGTGGCCGGGCTGACGATGCGCCCGCGTTTGCCGGGCGCGCATTTCGAAGTGTTGCGCGTGCACAAGGGGCAGATCGTCGATCGGTGGGCGCCGCGTGATCTCTGGTTCGAGGTGCGCGATTTCGAGGGCGACCCCCCGGCGATTTCGAGCTCGATCGGGGTGACGACGACTCTGCTGCGGGTCGGGCTGGCGGGTTCGGACGAGCAGACATGGCGCATGGAGGGGTTTGGGATCGCGTTCGTCGAATCAGGGTCGGTCTTGTTGCAACTCATCCACGAAGCGAGTTGGACGGCGCCCACGCCGCTAGAACCAGGCGCGTTTGCGACGATTCCCGCTGGCGCGCAAGCGCGGATCCGATCGGCTGATGGGGCGCCGGTCTCGGTCGTTTTCTACTGGGTGACACGGCTGACGGCATCCTACCCCGGCGCGAACCGGTTCCAGGGGCAGCAATGCGCTGCCCGTGGGTAGCCAGCAGGTGCTCTGGCGGGGAACGCGCTATTGGTCCGGGGCGGACATGCAGCATCGGCCGGCGATGGTGGTGCTGCCGGCTGGGGGCGAGCTGGAGTTCACGTTGCCGGAGGGGACCGAGCTGCTGGCCGGAACCAATGACCCGGGAATCGAGCTCGTGGGGTCGGGCGCGTACTTCTCGATCGTTGGCGAAAACGAATGGGCGATCGAAGTCGAGGGATTCGCGGGGATCGATGCCGGTCATGCTGCCTGGGTGGAAGAAGGGAGCGGGCCAGTCATCCTCCGCAATACATCGCCGCATGCGGTGACGATCTTCCTCATTGCCGCGCAACAGAAGCCGTAGGTGCGGGCGACCAAGCCGGTCAGGGAGCGGACTGACTGAACGCCCGCGCGGCAGCAAGAATCGCGGCTGACTCAGCGAGCGATTCGTCTGGTGTGAGAACGGTCCCTTCTTCCTTGAGCGCGGCGAAGGCGCCCGGTTCGAGCGCGCGCAGGCAGGCCGATTCGGCACGGGCAGCGAACGGTTTGTCGAATGGCATCAACTCGCCGCCCAGCACCCGCAGGAGCGCTTCTGTTGCCCCGAGCAGACGGGCTGCGGGTTCCACCAGTCCGATGGCGGAGGCGACATCCGCCAGGCCCACGAATGCTTTGAACCAGATACGCTCGCTATCGTCTTCCAGCCAGAGGCGCAGGCTCGTATCGAATTTTTCTGCCGCCACATCGAGCTGGTTGCGGGCATAGGCGAACATTCCCTGATACCAGGTGGCCGCGGCGGCATTGCGCACGTCCCCCAACTGAAGGAAGAGCTCGACCGCGCGTTCTTCCATCGCCTGGGCGCGGTCGAGATTGCCATCCGCGTACTCCAGCCCACCGAGGAGCATGAGACAGAGCGCCTGCATGATGGTGTTGTCGAGCGATTCCCAGATGTGGAGCAATTCCTCGTGCAACGCCTTCGCCCGGTCGAAGTGCTCATAGTGCTCTTCGACATAGGCCAGCGATTGCAGGGCGAGCGCCTTGTCGGCCGTTGTCCCGACCTGCTCGGCGATGTCGATGGTGGCCTGCGCCAGACGCGCGGCTTCGGGATAGCCGCTCGACGGCCCGATGAGATAGACCGCGCCGAAGAGCAGATATGCCGTTTCGATCATCGGCTGCTCGGGAGCGAGCTCGATCGCGCGCGCGATCCGCGTCTGACCCTCGGCCATCGGCCCACGATTGCGCCAATACCATGCCATCTGGACGCCAAAGCGCACCGCTTGCTCGGCGGTGGCGGGTTGGCAGAGATAGTCGAAGGCCTGGACGATGTTGGCTCGTTCCCGATCGATCTGCTCGACCCATCCTGGGGGAGGCAAACCGAAGGGCAGTTCATCGGCCTGGAGCGCCAGCGCCAGGAAATGCTCGGCATGGAACCGGTGGGCGGTATCGAGCTCATCGTTTGCTGCCAGTTGATCGAGTCCGAATTCGCGGATGGTTTCGAAGAACTGGAAACGGGACGAGGAATCTCCCGCTGCGATGCGGTAGATCATGCCGCCATCGAAAAGGGTGGTCACCATTTCCAGCGTGGCGTCCTGGCCAAACCCGAGGGCAGCGCAGATCGCATCGGCCGATGTGAGCGAAATGCCGCCAACGAAGACCGATGCCCAGCGGAGGAAGTGTTGCGCGTCGGGCGAGAGGAGTTCGTAGCTCCAGGCGATGGCGTCGCGCATCGATTGCTGGCGGAGCTGAAGGTCGCGTCCGCCTTCGGTCAGCACCGGCAGGCGATGCTCCAGCCGCTGCAGCAGAGTGGGCGCGGTGAGCACGCGCATGCGCGAGGCAGCGAGCTCGATGGCGAGCGGAATGCCGTCCAGTCGGCGGCAGATCTCACTGATGGCGGCTGCGTTCTGCTCGGAAAAGTCCACCTCGGGGTTGGAGAGACGAGCGCGTTCGACGAAGAGCTTGTTCGCGTCGCTGTCGCGTGCCTGTGACAGGGGCGCATTCTGCTCCGCGAGCGGAAGGGGCGCCAGCGGAACGATCCGTTCGGCCGAGAGGCGCAAACGAACGCGGCTGGTCGCCAGAATGGTGAGTTGCGGGCAGGCGACGTTCAGCTCGGCCACGAATGGCGCGGCATCGAGAACGTGCTCCATGTTGTCGAGCACCAGCAGCAGCTCGCGCGAGGCGAGCAGAGCGGTGAGCCGGAAGATACTGGGGGCGCCCAGGGCGCGCGCAATGGCGTCGGGCACGAGTTCGGCCTGGGGCACAGTCGCCAGCCCTACGAAGGCGGCGCCATCGGGAAATGCGGGCGCCACGCGGTGCGCCAGCTCGACCGCCAGCCGGGTTTTTCCGACGCCGCCGGTGCCGATGATGGTGACGATTTCGCCGGTGCGGGCGGTGACGAGGGAGGCGAGCGCATCGAGCTCTTGCATGCGGCCGACGAGCGAGGTCGTTGGGCGGGGGAGGGTATCGGCCCAGGGGAAGTCGGAAGCGCGCGGGGGGATGGGGGCAGCGGACGGGTGGGATCTGCGCGTGGAAGGGCGGGCGGCTTCCAGCAGCTGGAGCTGTTCTTCCGGGGCAAGATCGAGCGCGGAGGCCAACATCCGCACGGTTTCGAGATGCGCTCCAGGCCGCTGGCCGCGCTCCAGATCGCTGATGGTGCGCGCGCTCACGCCGGATGCCTCGGCCAGTGCTTCCTGACTGAGTCCCGCGCGCACACGATAGGAAAGGAGGAACTCGCCGAGCGGTGTCAATATCGATCCAGGGTAGCGTGGTCCGGACGGAGCGTACGTATCGGGCTTTGGGAGTTGACGGAATAGTATCACCGGCCCCGATTTGCCGCGCTTCACGCACGCCGAACCACTCTTTCTGGCGAGCTTCCGGCCATCTGGAAATGAAGCAACCTGTGAGTAAACGGTGAGCGTTGCGCATGGGAGTTCGCCATCCACCCCGGCAAGAATGGGATGACGCGCCTTTGGAGCCGATTGCGCTGCGAATGCGCGGAAGGGAGTCCAGGCCATGCTACGCACGATAATTGCCCTCATCCTTGCACTCGTGCTGCTCGCTGGTTTCACCGTCCAAAGCACGCTGTTTCGCTCGGTGAATCCCGGCGGGGCGCCACTTGCCCTGGCAAGCGTGGAAACGGGTGAGACCTTCTATGCTGCTTTGAACGACGCTTGCAGGCAAAGCAGGCCGCCCTGCTGGCCGGTTTGCTGTCTCCACTGTTTCAGGATGACCACGGATTCGGGCGTGGTGCAGCCGGCGGTGCCTTTCTGGCCGAGATTCAGGCGATGAGCAACGCGTCCAGTCACGCAGCTACAAGGGGTGGCGCCGTCGACGCGTCTGGGAATACCTTGATTGCGCAGGTTCAGCGGGTGGAAGTCGGAGCACACTCGAGATCGCGGGACTTGCCGCCGAGCATGCCGAAGCGGCGCCGCA
Source organism: Thermomicrobiales bacterium (assembly GCA_041390825.1). Taxonomy (NCBI): domain Bacteria; kingdom Pseudomonadati; phylum Thermomicrobiota; class Thermomicrobia; order Thermomicrobiales; species Thermomicrobiales bacterium. Next base: position 148,021 of record JAWKPF010000006.1, on the reverse strand, counting down.
TGCCGAAGTCCTCCGGGTGGGGCGCGGCCTGGTGGTCGATCGCTGGGCGCCGGGAATGCGGTGGCTGGACGTGACCGGGCCCGCAGACAGGTGACGCTGGACATTTCCAGCTCGCTGCAGTGTGGTCACATCGCTGACACGCCTCGAGCTGGATGAATCAAACGAGCAAGCGTGGCGTGTGGCCGGGGCCGGAATCGTCTTGGTCGAGACCGGATCGGCCAAGCTACTGATGTCCGATGGGCAAACCATTGCCGCGCCCGTGGTGCTGGAAAAAGGCGGATCTGCAGCGATCCCGAGCGGCATGCAGGTGCGCGTGCGGTCTGCAGATGGAACTCACGTTCCGGTACTGCGCTACCTCGTTTCCCACGTGGGTGAGTCGGATCAGAGCCATGCGCCATCCAGATCGGGAACCAATTCCAGTGGCGGAGAAAAACGGAACTTTGGAGCGGCATGCCTATTGGACCGGAATCGAACCTCGTGTACCGGCCCACGCGGATCGTTCGCCGAAGTAACATTTCACCGTCCTGCTGACGCTGCCCGCGGGTGTCGAGCTGCTGGCCGGCGCGAGCATGGACGGGGTCAGGTGGCAAGCTCGGGATCCGCCGCCGGTAGCGGTACGGGGCGAGAATGGACAGCCGCTCATCGCTGAGAGAAGTCGTGGCGCTCGATGCGGATCATGGCGTGTGGATCGAAGGCGGGTGCGACGTCACACTGCGGAATACCTCCAACACCCGGTGACCCTGATGCTCATCTCCGTAGCGGTCGATCCGGGCATGGATTGAGTCCGGACCATTCCTGAAGCGCTCCCGTTCTCCGTTTCCCGTCGGCTTCGCTCCGCGCTCTGGGGGCGATCGGGACCCGAAGCGCCCCAAGCGGGGATGTTTGCCAACACGCATCGTCGAGTGAGCCAGCGTAGCCAGCGAGGCACAGGCTGACAGCTCGAGCCCGAATTCGGCATTATTCCGTGCATCCGAATCGGGCGCGACAGCGAAGCCGAAGGACGCATCCGGTAGGCCATCTCGCCATCGATCTGAAGCCGCCACCAGCGGACGGGCTATGCTCGGCACGCTGCGCAACGGTCAACTCGAGTTTCGCGGCGAGTGCGCCGCTTTCAAATCCACGGCGCGTTCGGCGGCGGATTCACTGGGACATCTTGCGGTTGCTGGGCGAGATCAAGTTCGCCATCGGCAAAGCCGCGCCCCACGGCTCGCTGATCCCTGACGGCTTCCAGGATCGATACCTGGGGCTCGACTATGGGTTGCTCGACGCCACTGGATCAGCTCCTTTACCAATCCCTACCACTATCGCGATATGGGCGAAGAAGCGTTCCATGCAAGCCGAGCTTTTTCGCACCCATCTCACCAGCGGACCTCTATCGCCACCGGGATCCAAAGCCTGTCGTTCAACACATCGTCAGCTCATCCGCTTGCAGGGGACGAACGTCCCTGGCAGGTGGAGAACGCGCGCACGTTGCTCATGACGCCCGACTTGCACTGCGCTTTTTCCTGACCGGGAGAAGCAGAACGAATACACCATCGCGTCCACATCATAATGCCTCTCGATCGAGACGAACGATTGGGATGCCAACCTGCTCGCCCAGGTCGGGTTGCCGCGCGACATCTTCGCGCCGTGATCTCGCCGGGGTCGGCAGGTGGGAGGTTGCGTGAGAGCATCCTTGCAGGAACTGGAGCGCGCCGCGTATTGCCGCGGTGGCGATTGCCGAGCACGACACCGCCTCGGCCATGATCGCCACCGAGGGCAAACCAGGCACCTTCCACGAGCCTGGGCACCTGGGGACTGCTCGGCACGATCGTGGACCCTTGATCGTCTCAGAAGCGGCGTTTCGCGCCAACATCGCCAACAGGCGGGGTCGGCAGCACCTGGCGTTCTGCCTTGCAACATCATGGGACTCTGGTTGCTGGAACAATGCCGCACGCATTGGGGAATCGGGGTGTTCGGTTCGATCACGCGGATGGTTCAGCCTCATCGAAGAGGCGGCTCCCCTGCGCAGCTTCATCCAGTCCGGCAACGCGCCTGGTCGACCCGCCCGATCTGCCAGCAGCCATCGGCGCTGTGGCTCGTCTCGACCCGAACGGCTCCCCGACGCCATCCTGCAGTGCATCACCGTGACAGCTTGGCGATGAAAAGCCGCGTTGTGCTGGAGACGATCGAGCGCGCGGCCGGAACGCGCTTTCCCGGATTGCATGTGCTCGGCGGTGGGTCGAGAAACGCCCCGCTCTACCGGGCGATGGCGAATACGCGCTCGGCCGCCCGGTGTGGGCTGGACCGTCGGAGGCGACCGCTATCGGCAACGTGCTGCTCCAGATGCTCGCCGCCGGAGAGATCGAGTCGTTGGAGGAGGGAGCGGCGCTGGTTGCGGAGAACGCGCGATCCAGCGGTTCGATTCGGCGGATACCGACCGGTAACAAGCCGAGTACGAGATATCGCATCCAGTTTGCCCAGTCGAACCCGGCATGAAGGCCGAGGCGGTCGTCATCGGCCTCGATGTCGGCACCCAGGGCTGCCTGATCGTAGCGTCCCGGTGGAATGCTCATTGCTTCGGAAACCGGTGATTCGTTGGCGACTGGTCCGGCCCCGGAGCAACAACCGGAGGAATGGTGGTCCGCAGTTGCCCAATGTTTGCGGCGCCTGACGGGTTCGCTGGGAGATCGGGAGATTGCCGGCGTTTCGGTGACATCGACGTCGGGGACAGTCGTTCCCCCTCGATGCCGCCTGGCAACCGCTTGCTCCCGCCCTGATGTGCAGCGATCGGCGTGCCGCCGAAGTTGCCGCTGAAATCGACTGCGTTCCCAGGATTGGGCGCAATGTTTCCTGGGGCTTGCCGAAAATCGTCTGGTTCAGCGCCCGGGAGCATCCCGAGCTGGCCGGACGCATGCATACCTGGCGGCATCAGCCGATTTCCTGATCGGGAAGCTGACCGTGAATGGGCGCTAACCGACCAGACGACAGCGCTGAAGTCGGATTCGATCTGACCCGCAATGCATGGCCGCTCGACGTCTTGCAGGCGCTCGATATCGATCCCGATATGTTGCCTGGGGTGGGAGTGTCAGGGACGGGTTGCCGGGCGCGTGCGGCGGCCGTCCACGACCGCGGCGACGGGATTGCCAGCCGGGCTACCGTGATGCTCAGCATGGCCGGCGGTTGCGCTGCGCAGGTGAAGAGCGCCGGAGCGGTGCGGCTCGGCAGAGTGGAACTCGACCATCTGACACCACGCTCGTCATCAGGGAACCACGCTCGACCCGGTGCGCGACCCTTGGACGCATCTACAATACCGGCATCCGCGAAGTGTGGATGCCGGGCGCGGCGAGCAATACTGGCGCAGCGTGGGTTTCGGCATGGTTCCCGGATCGCGACAGGCGAAGGCTCGACCGGCTTGCGGCAGACGTCATTCCCCAGCGGGAGGTCGACTATCCTTGCTCTCGTGACGCCGGCGAGCGCTTTTTCCATTCATCTCCACAGCGCGACTGGCTTCGGCTACGACGGTCCGGACGACCTCATTCGCTACTCTTCGGCGCTGGAAAGGGTCGCCTATCTGGAGCGCATGGCGTTCGACCTGGTGGAGGAGAAGCTCTCGGCGGGCAGGGTCGTGGCCGTCAGCACCGCGGTGGCGGCGGCGCAGGCGAGACCTGGTTGCGCATCCGCGCGGGCGTGCTCGACCGGCCGATCCGCAAGGTGCGCAACCGCAACGCCGACTGGCGCAGCCATGATCGCAGCATCGGGTGTGTGGTTCGACGGGTTGATCGCGGCGGTCGATGCGTCGGTGACGCCGGAAACCACGTTCGACTTGACACCCTCGTCGATGCCACGTGGATACGCGTTCCGCGCGGTCCTGCCGCGCATGGCTACATCATGTAGCACCCCGCCCGTCCCAACCGCGTGTCCGGCCACCCCCGTCATCCCACCACCTCCGTCATCCCGAGCTTGCCGGGGATCTCTTGTTGTCCGCGACTCGGCCTCAGCCAAAGGAACATCGTCGCCAGAGAACGAGAGATTCGTCAGCTGCGCTCGGGGCGGGCTCTCCACTTCGGTCGGAATGACGAACGCCCCTGTCGTCGAGCTTGCCGGATACTCTTGTTGTCCGCGACTCGCTCTGGCAATGAACGGGAATCCCTCCCACTTCGGTCAGGATGACAATAAGTGGTCGGGATGACGAATGGGGTGGTCGGGATGACGAAAGGGTGATCGGGATGACGAAAGTAGTCGGAACAACGAAAACCGCGTGAACTACGATAAGCGTGACGACGCTTGCGCTCTTTATTAGAAACGGTAAACAACACGACGCAGAGGTCTGGGTGCTGCGGGTTTTGGTGGGATTGGCCGCGATTGGGGTGAAGGAGCGCTGCCGGAGGCGCGGAGACGCCAGCGCATCACGATCAACAAATAGCCTGACTACGAACCGTATCGATCGCATTCGTCCACCGATCGAACCCTGGGAGCTCCATTCGGTGGTCTCTGACCTGACCTTTCTCGACTATCGAGACGGTGGGTTCAACAGCGCCTGAACTCGCTGAAACCACCACTCCGGTCGACGACGACTATGTCTTCTCGATCCGCAGGGAGTGACCTTCCACAACGGCCGGGAACTGTCGCCGAAGACGTCGTCTTCTCTGGCTCGACCAGGCGCTCGATCCGGAGATCGGTTCCTGAGTGGCGCACCCGGCTGGGACAATGGTCCGAACCTGCCACTCCAACCGCCGGCACGCCCGCCGATGTGGGAGTCACCTTCGAAGTCAACGGCCCACTGGAAGTTACCGCAACCTGACCGAACCCTACGGCGCCTTCCTGCAAGCGCTGGCGCGACCGTGACCGCCATCTTCCGGGGACGAAGTGGCCTCCGGCGAGATCGACCTGAACACGATCGGTGGTACCGGCCCGTTCAAAGTGACCGATCACGCCGAGGACCAGCATTGGATCATGGCTCGGCACAACGGCTATTAGCAGGACAGCTTACTGGCGGACGAACTGGTCAGCGAATCATGCGGACAGATCGGCCCGGTTGGCGGCGTTGCGCAGGTGATATTCAGGTCACCACCTTCGAAACGTCACTCAATCTGAATCTCGCGCCGTTTACCCGAATGTGTCGGTGCACGAGCAACTGACGACCAATTCCTATCTGATGCTGGTCGTACCGCGCATCCGGAATTGGCCGACGACGCGTGCGGCAAACGATTTTCGCTGGCCATCGACCGGCAACGGCTCGTGGACAGTAGGCATCTCCGGGGCGGGCGAGCGTTCCGGTCCGGGGTGCCCGCCGGATTCGCCACCACGCCCCCCGGTGAGGAGGCTTCCGTTCTATACCCGCGACGTCGAGCAGCGAGCGAAAGCGCTGGCGGAAAAAGGCGGAGTACCCGAACAGGCTCGCCACGACCCTGATGGTGCTGCCCAGTGCTCCCGTCACGGTTCCGATGGCCGAGCTCATGCGCGCACAACTGGCGGAAGTCGGTATCGCAGTCGAGATCGTGCGAAAAGACCTCGCCTCCTTCAGTGCGAACATGGGCGGTCGAGCTATTTCGCCATCTGACCTGTTGGCGTAGTTCGCCAGATTCAGCGAGCCTATATAGCCTGTTGCTGAACTTCACCAGTACATCGTTCCGGCTTGATCGTCAGCGCCGAGGGCATGGGCATCGATCCGCTGTTGCGCGAGCTCTCGACCGCCATCGATCCGGACGAGCGCAAAGCCATCCTCGCGCAAATCGAAACCCAGATCCTTACCGGAGCTGCTTCGATTCCTCGCCACCCGTAACAACTTCGTTGCCTGGCGCAGCGATCTGATCGAAGGGGTCGAGCTGGCGGCTGCGGCGACTTCGGTTGCCCATGCTGGCGTATGATCCGAAACGTTTCGGTCGTGGGAGCGTAGGGTTGTCGTAACCCATCTCCGGCCGCCGAAATTGTTCAGCGGCTGGGCCACCTGGCTCGATTCGATCGGACGCGGACCGCGATGCTTCGATTCATCCTTGCCCGGTTGGTGATGGCGGCGGTGGTGCTGCTGGTATGTCGCTCATCGTCTTTGTGGCGATGCGCATGGTGCGGGTGGATTCGCGACCGCCATGCTCGGCCCACCAGGGCGCAGCAACCGGAACTGGTCGAACAGCTCAACGAACGCCTGGGCTGAACGACCCGCTGATCGTGCACAGCCGGCGTCCTGGCTGGAAGAACGCGCTGCACGGCGACACTTCGGCCAATCGCTCGGCACGCACGCGGATATTTCCCTACGAGCTGGCGCGGCGTGCCGGGGTGACGATCGAGCTGGCGCTGCTCTCGACCCTCATTTCGATCGGTTTGGGCGTACCGCTGGGCATCATCGCGGCGGTCAAGCGCGGCGCACACGCCCGTATCGGGGTGCGCGGATTGTCGCTCCTCTTCCTTTCGATTCCGATTTCGTTCTGGGCACGTTGCTGATCTATTTCGTCTCGACCCGTGGGATTCCGTTGCCGGTCTCCGGCTACGTCTCGCCGAGTGAGAGTGTCCGGCAACCTGAAATCGATGGTGCTGCCAGTACTTTCGCTGGGACTCATCACCACCGCCGTCGTGATGCGCGTCACCCGATCCAGTGTGGCGGAGGTGCTGAACGAACCCTATGTAGTCACCACCCAGGCCAAGGATTGAGCCCACGCGCCGTCACACCCGCAGCCATGTGGTCCGGGAAGCATCGATTCCGGTCATCACCGTGATCGGCATCTGTCTCGGCTTCCTGAGCAGCGCGGTGATCGTGGAAGAGATCTTCGCGCTGCCGGTTCAGGCCAGGCCATGCGCTGCAGGGCATCCTGCGGCGGGATATCGGTAGCGCAGGCGACGAAAGTGGTGCTCAGCGCGGCGCTGTTTGACGTTCAGCAACCACTGTAGATCGACCTGCTCTATGCCTGGGTCGATCCCCGGATTCGCTATCGATGAGCGATTCCGTGCTGACCTGCGGCCACGAACATGCCCGGATCGCCGGTTGCTGGCGGTCGAAGCGTTCCCGGCCGCGTGGGTTCTCCGCGTTCGTGCGCTCGAGCCCGCTCGGCGCGCCTCGTCGTCTTGTTGTTCGCCATCGGGTTTGCCGCAATCGGCCCGCTTGTCGGGACCGGCGATCAGGAGGAAGATCCGATCCCCTAGCGGTCTTTGCCAGCCCATCGCGCGCGTATCCGATGGGCGCCATTGCCGGACGGAGTGTCGTGGCGCGGTTGGCGGCCGGCATGCGCGATCTCTCGTTGCTGATCGCGCTGCTGGCAGCGAGGCTCGCAGCAGCGTATCAGCCGCGACCATCAGGTTGATCTCTGGCTATGCCAGCGGATTCACCGATGAGGTCATCGGCCGTCTGACGGACATCCTCTTCGCCTTCCAGCCATGTTGCTCAACCTGCTGATCGTGATGGTGATGGAACCGGGCATCCCGGCGTTGGTGGTCACGATTCTGGTCGTCACCTTGCCGATCTTCGTGCGCGTGGCGCGTGGCCTTCCTTGGGCTCAGCAGGCGGAATATGTCACTGGCCGCGCGGGTAGGCAACGCGACCACCCGGCGCATCGTTTTCGCCATATCCTGCACCGAATCTGACCGGTCCGCTCCTGGTGCAGACACGCGCACCTGTCGGTCGCCGCCATCGCCGAGGTGCATTGAGCTTTCTGGGTCTGGGGGGTGCAACCGCCGCAACCATCGCTCGGCTCATTGCTCCGCGACGGAAAGACCTACGCCCAAATCGCCCCTGGACCATGTTCTTTCCCGCCCTGCCACCCTCGCCGGCCTGATCCTGGCGATCGATCTGCTCAGGGATGAATTGCAGTCGGTAATCGATCCTGCAGTTACGGGGAAGGTAGATGATGACGAAGAAAGTCTTCTGATGCCGGCAGTGTGTATCACGTTTGTAGTACATGGTGCGATTGGCGACGAACTCGATTGGGGCGACTGGAACCAGGCGCACATGACTGGCTACGGATGTACGCTCGAAGACGTCGAGTTCATTTGCAATGGAGATCATGTGCTCATTCGGGAGTCATATAGGGTCGGATCGTCATTGCAGGACCGAATGCGGCTGGACCAACCTGCATTTCCATCATCGTTGGGCTGGGTCCCGATGCGCCCCAGGACTCTGGTATCCGTTTGGCGCCAGACCGTGCAGGCCAGAACGGAGCATCTATGGACAATAGCGGCAGAACACGGCTGAGCCGAAGCCCCAACCGACCGTCGACCTGGGGTATCCCACACCAGCGCAATGGCGGAATCATCTTTCCAGGTATCGAGGAAGGGCCGAATTCTGGGATACGCACAGCATCCTGGATTTTCCCGGCACGCCATCGAATCGGTCGGGTACACGTGCCGGGGCGGGACAAGAAGAATGTCGTCGTGGCATTCGGCTCTGATGCTGCCGACCGCGCGGCTCAAGGCAGAAGCTGAAAAGATGGGCATAGGGCCCTCGACCTGGCGCGCATCTGGATCAAGGAAAAACTGGCCGGTGGCAACGCACGGTCGCGACCACGGCCATGCGAAGGCGGCCTCATCCGCCGCGTGTGCATGCGAATGAGGCCGCCCGGTGATGCGGGTGTTTCGGTAGGTTGCCAGTTACGCGACGGTGAAGCTCGCGGCCATCCCCATCATGGCATGTGGCATGCCAGTCGCCATATCAGGAATGAAGCAAACCGCAATGTACGTTCCGGGAGCGAGATCGAGCTCAGATGATTGGTCCTGTCCCGGACCCATCGGCGCAATGCTCCAGGACGACGGTGAAGGGCGGTGGGCCGCTCATCTCCATCGCCGGGGTTGCCTCGTCGCCTGCGGTTGCCGTTGCTGGGCTCAAGCCCAACATTTTTGCATCACTTGCTCGGCCGTCACCCCTTCGGCAAGCTGCATCATCGCCATTTCGTGCAGTTGCTGGCCGACATTGGAAACCTTCAGACCTGAGCGCCGGCAGGGGACTGTCTCGGGGATACCGGTGAACACCATTTCGCTCATGTCGATCGAGAGATCCGCGGCGGGAGCTTCGCCGGCCGATGCTTCGCCCGTCACCGAGAACGGGGCCTGCTGCCCCATGAATAGTGAGGCGTTCCGTCGCGTCGAGGATAGCGCAGATGGCGAAATAGTCGCCAGGCGGCAGATCGATCAGCGCGCTTGCTGTCGATCGGGACCGATCACAACCCCACCCAGACTGTCGGCGAGCGCAAAATCGCACCGAGGTCAGGTGTCTGGAGAGCTGCTTCGAGATCGGCATGCGCGGCTGGATCGCGAAGCTTGAGCAGCGCCACGGCGTGATGCTCCATGGTTCCTGATTGTCGAGGGTCACACGTGTCCAACCCGCTGGTGTTTCTGCTGGAAGATCGAACGAATACTCGACGGCAACGACATGGAACTCCGGCACATCACCGGTTGCCGGACTCTGGGCGAGCGCCGGGTATCGCTGCCGAAAGCGCCGATACCTCGCTGCGCCGGCGAACTGGAAGCGCCGACCGCCGGGAAAAGGAACGACTGTGGAGGATTCGAAATCCGTTTTGCATCGAGAACACTCCTTTGGAGAAACGTCGTAGATCGATCGGGAACATCCCGGCTGCACATGGGTGTGTTGCGGTGGCGCTCTGCCGGGCGCGATCGGATGACAACGGCACCAAGCGGTCTCTGGGGAGGCTGGGTACGATCGCACGCGGATCCCTTCCAATCAAAAACGCTTCCAATTACTGGAATGTCATTCTACTGAGTAGAATGCTAATATATCATTTGGAAAGGTAGCAAAGAGATGGCCAGAAAATCGACCAGAAGACGAAGCAAGCGGCAGCCACCCGCGGAGATCGTGCAGGCGGCTCGCAAACTCTTCGGCGAGCGAGGCTACTGCGACGATGGCGGATATCGCTGCGGAAGCGGAAACCTCGGTGCAGACGATCTATGACGGCGTTGGCTCGAAGGGCGCCGTTGTGCTGGCGATCGTCGATCTTCTCGACGAGGAGATGGGCATTCCGGCGATTCTGGATGAGATGCGGGCGACGCGCGATCCCCGGCATCTGATCGCGCTGGATGTCCGGCTCAACGGCAGTTTCAGGAAGGCGCTGCGGGGATGTTCTGCGGGCGCTGTTGTCCGGCGCGGCGAACGAACCCGATGTGGCGGCTGCCGTGAACAGGGAATTGGTCCCGGCTTTATGGAGGCGCTCGCTGGATTGTCGAACAACTCGACGCGTGGGGTGTGTTGCGAGCAGAGCTTTCGATCGACCGCGCTGCCGCGAGGTCACAGCGGTCATCAGTTGGCTGAGCTGCGAGCGCTATGTCAGGCGATGCGGTTGGACCTACGATCAGTTCGAAGCGTGGTTGACCGGATCTGTGCCGGTTGCTCCTGCGGGATCCGGAATGATGCCCTCTGTCCCCGGTCAACCGGGTGTCGTAGACGCAATGGCAGCACCCGTGGCCGCCGATTGTGGACGTCGTGGCGGCACCTGTGGCCGCCAATCCCGGGCGCAGCCCGATAACGGACGTATCCAGCGATCATGATTCGATTCGGAATCAGGACTGTGGGCGGCAATGGCGGCCTTTGGCCGTTGGCGAGCTAGGTCACCGCTACGACGGGGCGGGCACGGGTCCCGCCATGGCGATCGAACCTACCCCGTTCGCTTCACCGACCCGTTACGCCCAGCATAGTGCTCGCCCTTGCTGAAGAGGTAGAGCTAACGGCGGGAAGACGACGCCCATGATCAGCAGCGGCCAGATGTTGGCCCATTGGCTGGTGAAGGACGCGCCGTCCAGCAGCATCGCGCGGATGCCGTTCAGCGTGTAATAGATCGGCGAAAGCTTGGCCAGCGGTTGCATCAGCCCGGCAGCACGTCGATGCGTAATAGATGCCGCTGATCAACAGCAGCACTGCCGAGAAGATATAGGTCACCTGCTGACCTTTCTCCGGCAAGCGCGGCAGCATCACCGCCGCGATCATGCCGAAACCCACCAGTGAAATGCTGCAGATCACGGGATCGCCAGCGCGCCGAGGTAGTTCGCGTTCCCCAACGGAGAGGTCGAAGAACAACCAGATCGCGCCGAGCATGACGATCATGCGCACGATGCCGTATCCGACCGCGTAGATCCCCATGCCAATGAGTTGCGAGGCCGCGGCTGGCGGACTCATGAGAGTGTGTTCCGATCGTTCCTTCCCACCAGTTCCCAGCTCACGGTTTCAAACGGGATGTCGAAGATCATGGAGAGATAGCTCCAGATCAACGTGCCGATGAGCAAGAAGGTGAATGTAGCGCGCTACCAGTTTCTTCCACGCAGTGCTTCAACAAAGCCGATGAACCCGATCGTGAGCGCGTTCATGGTCGAATGAACCAGCCAAACCACTTCCCAAGAGGAAGTAGCGCGCGATCAAGTAGTGCGCTGAGCATAGCCCCAAATGGCGACCAGCTCGCGCTTTAGGTTCGATTGCTGCAAAGGTGCGTGCAGCGTGCTCCCATATCCTTTAAACCTCGATCTTAATTCATTCAGCTCGGCCGGAACCTTGGTCGCATCGTCGCTGTCGTCGTCCGTTTCGAACTGGCGTCGTCGATCGAAGCCCGGTGAAAAGCGAGCATGAAGACTTCTTCCAATGTGTCGGCAGTTCGTCGCCCACCTGATACCGCTGCTTGAGCCCGAGCGGGGTATCGAGCGCGATCAAGGTTGCCGTCGACCAGGATGCCGATCCGGTCGCAGGCTCCTCCGCCTCACCCATATCGTGGGTACAGAGGAGATGGACAAATCGTGCCCGACGCGGATCTTCCAGATCAGCTCCTGCACGTCCCGCTTGCTGCGCGGGTCGAGGCGGTGGTCGGCTCGTCGTGGCATCAGCATCGGACTCGTGAGCGGCGCGCGGGCGAGCGCGTCTTCTGCTGCGTGCCGCGGGAGAGATGCTCCATCGGCTCTCCCACGCGCTTCACATCGAAACCGATGCTGCGCAGAATCTCCTCGATGCGCGGGCAGCTCTCCCGGTCGGTGATGCCATAGAGCTTGGCGCCGAAGAGCAGGTTTTCCGCCAGAACATCTTCTTGAAGAAGCTGGCTTCCACGCTCACCCGGTTGATATAGCGCTGCACGATCTTCGGGTTCGCTACGGCGTCGGTATCGAAGATCTCGACCGAGCAGAATCAGGCACAGTCAAGGTCGAAATGGCGCGCACGAGCGATGCTCTTGCCAAAACCGTTCGGCCCCAGGATGCCAACGACTTCCCCGGCGGGGGTCGGCGAGACGCCCTTGAGCGCATAGGTGTATTCGCCCCGCTTCTTCTGGAAGCGCTTGGTGACATCGCGCAGCTCGAGCGCGTTCTGGGCATGATCGATCGTTCGTTCGACAGAATGATTCACGGAGTGTTCTCCTCAGAGTGCGGCGCGGCTGGGACGAGACAAGAGAGTGCCGCGCTGGTGGACTGCGGCCGCGACGCGCGCGGCAGCCGGGTTGTCGGTGCGTTACCGGGAAGCTATCGGACTGGTCGCTGGACTGGTGTCAATGCGTTCCAGGTCCGAAGCAAGCGCTGAAATCGGGCATCGTGCGATGTCGACCGCTTGCTTTGAGGCACCGACCCTTCCCTCCATGAGGAGCCGGGGAGTCGGCTGCCACAAGCGCGACGCCGAGATTCATTTGCATGAGGCTTCGCACCATAGCGGACCTTCCTTCCCCAGATGAGGGCGATCGGTAGGCGGAGAACAACTCCCCGCAGCATCTCATATTGCGGGTCGGGTCGGGGAATGTCAAGCCTCTATCAGTGTTGCTTCGCGCTGTCGCGGCACTCTGGCTCTTGGCCATTCATCGAGTCTCGGGGTTTCATCTGAGCCACTCAGCAGCCCAGCGTATACGGAAACGTATATACTAGCGCATATAGAACTGTCGACATGATGAGAGCGGAAGGCGTGCGCTCGGAAAGGATCGTACCGAATGGCCACCACGGTTCGGGTAGATGAGAGGGTTGCCGCGCAGTTGCGCGAGATTGCTCTCGAGGAACACCGATCGATGGGTCAGGTGATCGCCGAGGCGGTTGCCCGCTACCAGAAGGAACGATTCTGGGACGGTGTGCATGCCGATTTCGTTCGGCTCCGATCCGACCCCGAGGCCTGGCGAAGCTATCAGGAGGAGATTGTGCTTTTCACAGGTGGCTCTGGTGGGACGCTCGACAATGAACCACCGTATTACACACTCGAAGAGGAGGACGAGATCCGTGCCGAGCACGCCAGAACCGTCCAAGGGTGAAGTCTGGGATGTCGATTTCGATCCCCAGGTTGGCCGAGAACAGAGCGGAGTACGACCAGCTTTGGTAATTTCGAACGATCGGTTCAACGGCGTCCCGAATGGCCTCCACTATGTTGTGCCGATCACCGGAACTGATCGCAACATTAGCTACCACATTCGAATCCAGCCGCCAGAAGGCGGATTGACCAAGCCTTCGGTCATCATGTGCGACCAGGCGGGAGCGCAGAGCGAACTTCGGTTTCTGCGGCGGCGGGGAGTGGTTTCGCCTGCCACCGTCGCGTTGGTGCAGGCGATGGTTGGCGCCTGCATCGACCGATAGATGATCTGTTTAGCGAAATCTCTCGAACCGGATCATGGGTGGCGCCTTACCTGGAGAGTCATGACCCGTTCCGCAGCCGTTGGCTGAGGTGGCGGGTCTTTTCTGTTACACGACTTGGTGTGGCATGCGATGCGCCAGCGGTACAGCAAACAGGTTGCGAGTGCATTCCCCGAAACGAAGCTCGGCAGTTGCAAGCAGTTTCTTGCGATCCTGCCGCACGGTATGATCCTGCATGGTGCCGCTATATCGCACAGGGGAACGCATGCCCGACCGATACGATCTCTTTCATCGCGACACGCCCGGACGTTTCTACCGCGGCAATTTGCATACGCATTCATCGCACTCGGATGGCGGGATGCCGCTGGAGGCCGTCTGCCGCGCGTACCGGCAGCAGGGCTATGACTTCCTGGCGGTGACCGATCACTTCATGTCCAGGTATGGCTATCCGATCGTCGATACCACCCCGTTTCGCACCGACACCTTCACCACCCTGATCGGCGCCGAGTTGCACGCGCCGGCGCTGGAGAACGGCCACCTCTGGCACATGCTCGGTATCGGGCTGCCGTTCGATTTCGCGCCGCCGGACGCGAACGAAACGGGTCCCGAGCTGGCGCAGCGGGCTGTCGATGCCGGCGCATTTCTCGTGCTGGCGCATCCGGAGTGGTACGGCGCAAGCGTGGCCGATCTGCGCTCGATCCCATCTGCGCACGCTATCGAGGCGCAGAACGAAGTGGCCGGCCGGCTCAACAACCGGGCGGACAGTTGGGCCATCTATGACCGAGTGCTCGCCGCGGGTGGACGCCAGTTCGCGGTCGGCGGCGACGACGCGCATTTTCGCCACGTCATGACGGTGAAAGACGCCGAGCCGGCCGATGTGGTGGCCTCGGGCGTGGGGGAAGACGCTCCGGCCGGATTCGGCTGCTGGGTTTGGGTGCGCAGCGCGCAGCTCGATCCTGATGCGCTGGTGACCGCGCTCAAGGCCGGCGACTTCTATACCAGCCAGGGACCGGTCTTTCACGACATTCGCGTTTGCGGCGACGGTTCCCGCATCGAGGTGACCAACTCGCCGGTGGTCTCCGCATACGCCACCAGCGACCCGGCCAGCGTGCAGATGTACGGCAAGCATGGGTTGCAGATCACGCACTGGTCGGCGTCGTTGGAAACCTGCCGGGGATCGTACGTGCGCGTCACCATCGTGGACGCTGCCGGCAGGAGTGCTTGGTCGAATCCGATCTGGATCGACTGAACCCAGGCGTTACGCGAACGAAGGGCGCAAATGGATCCGGACCTCATCGAGCGCTTGCTCCATGCCGAAATGGCGCTGCTGAACCCCGATGTGCGCGCCGACCGCGCTGCCCTGGAACGCTGGCTCGATCCGGACTTCACCGAGATCGGCCAATCGGGCCGGCTCTGGACCCGGGAGGAGGTCATCCGCGATCTCCTCGCGAACGATCAATCTGGATACGCGCGGGCCGAATCCACGGAACTTCGCGTAACGGTGCTGGCGGAGGGGTGCTACCTCCTCACCTATCTGATCGAGCTGGACGAGCGCCGCAGCCGGCGCTCGTCCATTTGGCGTGAATGCGATGGCGCGCTGGTGATGCTCTTCCACCAGGGAACGCCCACCGAGTGAGTCGCTCAGGCGACCGTGAACGGCATGAGCATGCCGATGGCGAAGTGCGGGGCGCCCGAGGCGGGATCCGGAATAAAACAGATGGCGAAGTAGTTTCCCGCCTCGAGCTCGAGAATGGAGTAGTTGACCGCTCCCGGCGACATCGGCGCCGCGCCTCCAACCATCACGAATGGCGGCGGTCCTTCTGGCGCTGCGGCGTCCGTGGGCGTCGCGGGTGTTGCCTCGGCGGCCAGGATGGCTTCCACATCCGCGAAGGTCACCCCGTCGGCCTGCCGGTGAACCAGGAATTGATGCAATTGCTCGCCGACGTTGGTGACTTCCCAGGTATGGACGCCGGGCGTTGTCTCCATCGGCATATCGCCGAAGCCGAAGTCGACCATCTCCACCAGCCCGTCCGCGGTTGGCGCGGGCCGCTCCACGGCCTCGGTGACCTCGAGTGGCGTGTGCATGCCAAGCATGTAGTGGGGCGTCGCATCGTCCCCTTCGGGGATCAGGCAGAAGACCACATATTGACCCGCCGGCAGATCGAGAATCACGCTGGCGGTGCGGCCCGTATCGACTTCCGGGCCCCCGAGACTGGTCGCGAGCGAGAAGATCGCGCCCAGGTCGGGCGACTCCAGCGCAACGTTGAAATCGTCCACGGTCACGCCGTCGTTGAGTTTGAGGAACATGGCGTGATGTGAACGCGAGCCTTCATTCTTGAGCGTAACCTTGGTGAATCCTCCGGGAATGCTGGCTGCCGGCAGTTCGAGGTGATAGTCGGCGGCGGTGATGACGAACTCGGGATAGTCGGCATCAGGACCTGGCGAGGCATCCTGCGCGGACACCGCGCCCATCCCCGGAGAGAGGAGCGCAATTCCCAGACCAGTGACTCCCACACCGGCCAGCATATGACGACGGGAGATCCGGACAGAATGGGTCAGTGACATAACGATCTCCTTTCAACGAATCGATGTGACTCGACTCAACATAGCGACCGTTCGTCAAATGGACATCCGTAAAAACTACTGATTCTTCCCGACTGCGACAGGTGGGTAGCTGGACGGTTTCCACCATGCCCCGGCATTCGGCGCCAGATTCGGGGCGCGGCTCTATTTACTTGACAACTTTTATCCATTAGGATGCACGTACGGTTTCTCAACTCAGGACTGCAGCGAGTCCTTTTTTTGTGCAGAGAAGCTGCAACGGGAAGAGAGGGCATATGGACAATCGAAGGTTCGATGCCTTGACCAGGGCGTTCGCGCGGGGAACCTCGCGACGCACCGCCATCAAGGGGCTATTCGGGGGAGCAGTTGGGGTGGCAGTCGCCTCTACCCGGCTCAACCCGGCTGGCGCGCAACGGACATGCACGCCGGATACTGTGCTGACGGACTGTCCGCTACCAGACACCTGCACCACGGCAACGTGCGAGCCCAGTGGCGAAGCCTACTACTGCGCGTACCGAACGTGCCCTGGCGGCATCTGCTGCGATGGCGTCTGCCAGACGGAATGTTGCGACGCGTCTCACTGTGGCGCGTGCGAAACCTGCAACGGCGGCTATTGCGAATACGCCTGTAGCGACTGCGCCAGATGCGAAGGCGGCGCCTGTATACCCAAGACCGGCGGCATCTGCTGCGGCGGCGTCTGGCACGAGGGCGGCCAATGCTGCATCGTCGACGACTGCATCGTGCCGGATGCGACCTTCTGCTCCAGCGTTGCCTGTCTGGACAATCTCTGCACCGTCGTTCCGGAATGCCCGGCGGGTCAGCAATGTTGCAATTACGGCGAAGCAGAGGCCTACTGCGCCTCCTGCTGCAATGATGGCGACTGCACCGAGGACTTGTGCGGATACTGCGACCTCTATGGCGTTTGCCAGTACACCCAGTGTTGCTATCCCGAGCGGCCCTGCCCGACCGCGTGCCACTTGTGCGCCACCGGTTCCTGCGTCAACACCTGCAAAGAAGACGAGGAATGCTGTGGCGAGGAATGCGTTCCCATCGGCACATGCTGCGACGGCTGGGGCGAGAGCTGCGGTTACGATGAGGTAGCTGGCGCCGACAACCAGCAAAGCTGCTGCGATGGACTCCTTTGCTGCGATTCCGGCAAGGGCGGCCACGCCTGCTACGAATGCTGCGGCGACTGGAACTGCGACAAGGGGCTTGTCTGCTCAGAGGGTGCGTGCGTCCAGTGCGGCGACGATTCGCATTGCGGCAAGGGTCAGATCTGCTGCTACGGCCAATGTGTCTATGGCGAATGCTGCTCGGTGCTTCCGGCTGGCGTAGCGGCCGCGGAAGAGGCCCATGTCTGCGGCGCTTGCCAGTACTGCGGTGAAGACAACTGGTGCCACAGCAGCTGCTCCGAATCGCAAACCTGCTGTGAAACAGTTCCCAATCTGTACACCTGCGTCGACGAGTCGGAAGGCTGCTGCGGACTGGCCGGCGACTGGTGCCAGCCGGTGTCCGGAGCCGATGGCTTGAACGGCGCCTGCTGCGAAGGGCTCGGGCTCAGCTGCTGCTGGGACGACAAGTCCAAGAGCGGCTACTGCGCTGAGTGCTGCGGTGACTGGGACTGCGAAGGCGGGTACTGCTGCGACGGCGTCTGCCAGGCCGAATGCTGTGACGACAAAGACTGCGAATGGGGCGTCTGCATTAGCGGCCACTGCTTCGAATGTCGAGACGATTCCGGGTGCGGCAAGGGCGAGACTTGCTGCGACGGTTCGTGCGGGCCGTGGGAATGCTGTGGCTATGGTGACGACGTTCACTGCGGTGATTGCGGCTGGTGCGGTGAGAACTACCAGTGCTACGAACTTGCCGGATACGGCGAGCACTGCGAAGTCGTGCTGGCGGCGGACGGCAGCCCGGAAGGCAACTGCTGCCACGGGTTGGTCTGCTGCGAGTGGGACAAGGGGAATGTCTGCGCCGAGTGCTGCGGCGACTGGGACTGCCCGAACGGGTGCGAATGCGACCACGGCGTCTGCAGCTGCCACTGCGGCAGCGACTATGACTGCCCCAAGGGCACCTGCTGCTGCAAGAGCGGCGCGTGCTCGGCCGACTGTTGCCCGAAGCCGCCGAAGCCACCCAAGCCTCAGCCCAAACCAGACGCACCGGTGACCACCCTGCCGGCGACCGGGAGCGGTGACACCGCTCGGTCTAGCGGCCTACTGGGCGTCGCTGCGCTGGGCGCCGCGGCGGTCCTTGCGGCCAAGCGGCTGCGGGAGACTCCCTCCGAGGAGTAGGCCGCGAACTTCATCCGAATTCAGAACGACGGCCGTCCACGTGGCGGCCGTCGTTGGTTTTTCGCAACCTGGCAACCTCGCGTAGCCGCAGCCCTCCGTGGCTGCCCATTCAACCGGACAACGCCTCGTAGCAGCAGCCCTCTGTGGCTGCCCACCCAACCCGGCAACTCCACATAAACAATTTGGGCCAAGCGTGTGGCAACGATGGTGAGCGTCGCGCTATGCCTCAGCCAGCGCGATACGCTTCGCCGCGCTGTAGATGTTGAAATGCGACCCGCGCAGGAACCCGATCAACGTCTGATCGAACCGGCGCGCCAGATCGACCGCCAGTGAGCTCGGGGCGGAAACCGCGCAAACGATGGGGATACCTGCCGCCACCGCTTTCTGCACGATCTCGAACCCGCCCCGTCCGGAGATCATCAAGATCGCGTCGCTGAGCGGCAGACGGTTTTCCAGGAATGCCCAGCCGATGACTTTGTCGACCGCGTTGTGCCGCCCGATATCCTCGCGCAGGCAACGCAGATTGCCCGACGCATCGAACAACCCGGCGGCATGCAACCCACCGGTGGAGTCGAACAACCCCTGCGCCTCGCGCAACCGGTCCGGCAAGCTGGTGATGATTTCGTGCGAAACGGTCACGTCCGACCGCACCCGCGCGATCCCGCGTCGTTCGATCTCGTCGATGCGTTCCTTCCCGCACAACCCGCAAGCGGAGGTCATGCCAAGCGCGCGGCCGGGGATGAAGAAATCGGCGGACGTGCCGGGGGAGGTGACTGCCGTGACGATGTTGTATTGCTGCGCAGCGGAACCCTCGCACTCGACGCAATATTCGATCCGGTTGAGCTGTTCGCGCCGGGTCACGATCCCTTCGGCAAAGAGCAACCCTGCCGCCAACTCGAAATCCGCTCCCGGTGTGCGCATCGTCACGGTCACCGGGCGCGTCCGGTTTCCAGATCGGAGCCGGATCTCCATCGGTTCTTCGGTCGCCAGCATGTCGATGCGCGGCGTCGCGCGTCCGTCCTCGACCGACTGCAACCGAACCCGGGTCTTGCCCGATCTGCGCCCGTCCATGGATTAGCGGTTCATCTTGGGGGAGATCTCGACACTCACTCCTCCCCCAACCCCCTTCGCTCTCCCAAAATTGGGAGAGCGGAGGGGGCCTCTTGCGTACGCGCCGAGTGGGAGCGCATCGTGGCCCCCGTTTCGTCTTTCGCGACGAGGAGAGAGGAGGGGGCTCAACGAACACGCGCCGTTTGAGAGTGCGTCGTGCACACAACCCCGTCGCTCGGGACGGGGAGCGAAGAGATGGGCTTTCGCATGCGCACTGACTGAAGGCGAATCGTCCTCCCCCGTCCTTCTCCCAATCCTGGGAGAAGGACGGGGGTCGGGGGGATGGATGAGGGGCGAAACGCTCATCTCAATCTGCCGCCAACGACGAAGCCGGCGCCTTTTCCACCGTCACATAGGCGTTGTAATCCGGCACGCCCGATTCCGGCGACCGCTTCTGCCGGTGCAACAGCACATTCCCTTCCGGCCACATCACTTGCATGTTCCGCCGCGCGATCTCGACGATCTTCACCCGGCCGGTGTACACGCCGCTCTCGCTGCGCAGCGTTACTGCATCGCCTTCGGAAAGACCGAGCTCCCGAGCATCCTGCGCGTTCATGAAGACCGCGTCGCGCACCGCGCCGGTGATGGCGTCCTTGTTGGCATGGACCATGCTGTTGAACTGCTTGCCGCGCCGGGTGGAGACGAAGAATTTCCCGGCGGGAATCTCGTGCGAGGGCAACGGAACCGGAATGAAATGCGCTTTGCCGTCGGAGGTCGGGAAGACCCAGTTTTCGCAAAGATGCCTGCCGCCCGCCTGGAATTGATCGCCGGTCTTGTGCAAGTGCTGAATCCCGTCATATAGCGGCACGACTTGCGCGATCTCCTCGCGCAACTGCTGGGTGCTCGCATAGGTGAGGAACTGCTGCCGGTCGGGGCGCACGCGCTTTGCGAGATCGAGGAAGATCTCCCACTCTGGACGCGCTTCTCCGATGCGCCGTCCCTCGATCTCGGGGGAGAACATCACGCGCCGCTCGGTCGAGCGTTGCGTCACCCCGCCCGGGGTTTCGTATCGGGTCGCCGCCGGCAGCAAGATCACCTCGTCGGCCGGGTCGACGAACATCTGGTTGGAAAGCACGATGTCCTGATGCACCCGCAGCGGCACGCGCGCCAACGCCGCGTCGACGTACGGCGGATCGGGGAGCACTTCGAGGAAATTCCCTCCGGCGGAGTAGAGCACGTCGAGCGCCCCCTCGTGCGCGGCGTCGATCATCTCCGAGGTGATCAACCCCGGTGTGTCCGGCACATCGAATCCCCATTGCGCGCTCAACGCGGCCGCCGATTCGGCGTCGATGCTCACGCCGCCGGGGAAGGCGGTCGAATAGGCGCCCATTTCCGCGCCGCCCTGGATGCCGGAATGCCCGCGGATCGGCATCAGACCGCACATGTCGCGCCCCACGAACCCACGCGTGAGCGCCAAATCGACAATGGCGTGCACGTTGGCCACACCGGTGGTGTGCTGGGTAATCCCCATGCTCCAGACGAAGACCGCGGTCCTGGCCGTGCCGACCAGCTGCCCGAAGGCGCGCATCTCTTTTTCGGAGAGGCCGCTGGCGCTCTCCAGTTCCGTCCAGGACAATGCGTCGATCGAGGCTTTCAGCTCGTCGAACCCGCTGGTGTGCTCGGCGATGAAGGCGTGATCGACCAGGTCCTTCTCGAAGATGTGCTTGAGCGCCCCGCTCAGAAAAGCGATATCGCCACCCTGGGTGATGAGAAAGGTTCGGTCGGCGATCTTTGTGCCGAAGAGCGCGCTTTCCGGTATCGACGGCACCCAATAGCGTTCCATGCCCGGTTCACGATAGGGATTGACGAGCACGACCTTCGTGCCGGCCTTCTTGGCGTAGTGGAGGTACTTGGTCGTGACCGGTTGATTGTTGGCTGGGTTTGAGCCGATGAAGACCAACAGATCGGCGCCGATCCAATCGCCATAGGCGCAGGTGGTGGCGGCAACCCCCAGGGTGTCCTTGAGCGCGACGCTGCTCGGCGCGTGGCAGATGCGCGCCGCGTTGTCGATCGAGTTGGAGCCCATCGCGCGCACCGCTTTTTGCGCGGCGTAGTAGGTCTCGTTCACCGTGCCGCGGCCGGTCAGGTAGAACCCGACCCGGTCGGGAGTGGTGGCCCGGATACGCGCGGCAATCTTGTCGAGCGCCACATCCCAGGTGATCCGGTGAAAGCCCTTCTCGCCCTTCGCGCGCAGCATCGGGTAGGAGCCGCCCGAGCTCGCGCAGCTCGGCGCTCTTCATTTTCTTCAGCGGTTCGACATCGGCCAACAGCCGCACGTCGAGCGCCGGCATGGTGTTCAGGCGCAAGAGCCGCAACCGGATATTGCA
The DNA here is from genome assembly GCA_041390825.1 of Thermomicrobiales bacterium. Lineage (NCBI taxonomy): Bacteria > Pseudomonadati > Thermomicrobiota > Thermomicrobia > Thermomicrobiales > Thermomicrobiales bacterium. Next base: position 126,243 of record JAWKPF010000006.1, on the reverse strand, counting down.
CAGATGCGGACCGTCGGCAGTCCAGTCCTTCATCCCGGCCACACCGAGCGCGCACCCGTCGCACACGCCCTCGTTCAGAATCCGCCAGGCGAAGGGCAGCTGGTCCTTGTTTTCCTTGATGGCGCGGGTGATCTCGGCGAAGTTGTTGGGATGCGGGGTCGTCAGCCCGAACGGTACCTTGCTCGCCCAGACGGACGGCTGCCAGCGTTTCGGTACGCGGTCGAGATGCGGTTTGTCGGGATGCGCCATGACACCAATGCTCCTTTGCCCGGCAAGTATCCCATCCTCGCTCGATTGGGCGTGCACATGCGCGCATCGGCAGCGCTGGGACGTTTGTCAGGACTGCCGATCTGACTGGCGCATCGATGCGATCTCGAGTTCGGGGATCCGGTCAGCGACTCGCGGTTGCGGGAGCGCTGGGGGTCACGCTTGCCGGGGAACTCGACCCACGACGGTGTAAAGCGGAATTCCCCCGGTGAATCGTCCGGTGCGGTCGAGCTCCAAAGCGGTCGCAACGAGCTGTTCGACCTCCTGATCGCTGACGGCCCCGGCATCTCGTGCCCGTTCCATCGATACGCGGCCAGCAAGATCCTCGAGCATGGTTCTGGCTTCCGTCACGATGACAACGACGGCCTCGCATGTGATTTCTTCGAGTCCGGCGTCGATGAAGAGCCGGCGAATCTCCCGGCCCTGCCAACCGTTGCCCGCTCCGTCGCTGATCGACCCGATGGCGCGGCGCCAGATGTCATGATCGAGTCGGCCGCCGCAGTCGATGCTAATGCCATCCCAATCGACCTCAGTGGCCGCGATCCGACCGCCGGGTTTCGTGACGCGAACCATTTCCTCCACGGCTTTCGCCGGCTCGTCCAGATATTGGAGCACGCGCTCGATGCGGGCGGCATCGAACGAATCGTCGCCAAAGGGGAGCGCATTGGCATTTCCCAGGTGGTAGTCGATCTCCAGACCAGCATCCGCGGTTCGGGTATTGGCGATACCCAGCATCGTTTCGCTGATATCGCACCCCACGACGCGTCCACCCGGGCTCACGATGGCCACCGCGTCACGAGCAAAGTTCCCGGTGCCGCACCCCACATCGAGCAGCGAGGAGCCTGGGTGCAGCTCCATGAGGTTCACGATACGGCGGTGGTTGGATCTGACCTCAGGAAAGGCATACATGACGTCGAGAAAGCGCACCCAGAATGCCGCCGCCGCATCCAGCGCGGCTGGGTCCATAAACGCCCGATGCGCCGTGTCGGCGACATGTGTACTGGTGTCCATACGCAGCTCCGTTCGTGAAGAGAGGGGGGAAGAAGTGAGCAGGAGATACGCGTGTTCGAGGAGGAGAGATGGTCCGACTATACGCCTGGCCAAAGCCGATGGCAAGCAACGCACCGGCCTTCAGGCAAGTCGATCGGCGACGATGGCAGGCGGCCCGATCACGGTTTCGGACGGTGGCGAATGCGCGGGGTAGGGTGGCGCATATGTGCCGGGACACCCAGACGTGTACGATTCACCAGCTACACCTCATGAGTGAAGATCATCGGATGACCATTCGATTCCCTACGAGAATGCTGCTCCTGGGCGTTCTGCTGCTGGCAAGCGTCGCCAGCCAACTGTTCGAACCAGTGATCGCGCAAACCGATCCCGCGCAGCAACTTGCCGATCGCTATGTGCCGCTGGCTGTGCTGCGCGACCAGTCCCGTCCCTGCGACCGCAACGGCGAAGGCTACTTCCCTGCGCCGGTCGAATCGGTGCTGGGTAACCCTGACGTCGCGCTCAAGATTGCCGACTCCGATTCTTCTGCCACCGACACCATCGTCAAGATGGCGCCGACCGCGCAGGATATTGCCAATCTCGACGATACGCACTATCTCGATTTTCCCGGCAATCCGCGTCGCCCCGGCTGTGTCTTCGAAACCGATTTCCAGGAGTACGCCGAAGCTAACGGTCTGAAACCGACCACCTACGCCCACATCGTGATGGACGAGGAGGAGCACCGCGTCGTCATTCAGTACTGGCTCTGGTGGTATTTCAATGACTGGAACAATCTGCACGAGGGCGACTGGGAGGTCGTGCAGGTTGTCTTTGACGCCGACAGCATCGAAGGCGCGCTCGCATCCGAACCGATCCGCTATGCCTACGCGCAGCACGGTGGCGGCGAGCTGGCCGATCCCGGCGACCGCAAGCTGCTGATCGAGAACGGTCACCCGGTTATCTATCCTGCCGCCGGTTCCCACGCCACCCATTACGAGCAGGAGCTCTACCTGGGATGGGGCGAGAACGGCACCGGGTTCGGTTGCGACAACTCACGGCCTCCAGGAACCAACACGCCATTGGTGGCAATCGTGGTACCCAACGATCCCGATCCGAATAGCGAGTTCGGATGGGCGACCTTTGGTGGGCGCTGGGGCGAGCGGCAACCTTGGGAGTTCAACGGTCCTCGCTCTCCAAATCTCACCCGTCGCTGGGCCGATCCGGTCAGCGACATGTCCAACTGGCGCGAAACCAGTCTGATCGTGCCCGGATCTGGCTCGCTTGGCCCAAACGTCACCGACACGTTCTGCGCCCTCTCGTCGGGGGGCGCGGCAATCATCAGTTGGGCCGATCAAAACCAGCGAGCCCTGCTGATCGGCTTGCTGGCGGTGGTTGTTGCCATTGGCACCCTCGGCTTCACCACCCGCCGCCGCATCGGAGGCGCCGTCCGTATCTACCGCGAGAACTGGCGGCTTTTCCTTGGGATCGGGCTGTTGGCCGTGCCAATTGGTCTCGCGTTCGATGCGCTCGCGTGGCTGCTCGAGCGAACCCGGCCGGGAACCTGGATCGTGGAGTGGTTCAACAGCCCGTCGCAAACGTCGGTGGCCTCGCTCTTCCTGGCCACCAGCTTCCAGTATCTCGCCATCTTGCTGCTGGTCGTGCCGGCCACCGTGGCAGCCACCGCCACGCTGCTGCGCAAGCATCCGGCCAATGTCGTTGGCTGTTACAAGACCGCGCTGTTGCGCATCAAACCGATCTTGATTTGCCTGATCCTGCTCACCCTGGTGACTGGCGTTCTCGCCTCGTTTTTCATCGGCATCATCATCGCCATCTTCATCCTGGTGCGCTGGCAGTTCTATGTGCAGGGCGTGCTGGTGAGCGGCGCGCGCACCTGGAAGGGCGCGCTCGACGCGAGCCGGGAAGTGGTGCGCCATCGCTGGATACCGACTTGTCTCAACACGATCGTGTTCCAGGCGATCGCCATCGTGCCGGGACCGATCATCGGGTTCCTGCTCATGGTCTGGCTCGATCTGGAACCCGTTGCCGCCAACCTGATCAGCAGCTTCATCTATGCCATCACGGTGCCGCTGGCGATGATCGGGCTGACCCTCTACTACATCGACGAGCGCAAGAATCCGTATTACCGGGGCGCCGCGGTCGATGAATCCAACCCCGAATTCCAGGTGATTGCCGAGGGGAGTTAGCCCGGCGTTTCAACGGTGGGACCTCGCGGAGTGACGATGAGCCGTTCCTGAGTGTCCAGTCGAGTTCCGTCGGGTCGCGCAATGGCGGCCTACGGCCGCTGGCAGGGCAGAGACGCCCTGCCCTACGAGGGGAAGGGGAACGTAGAGACGCCTTGCCCTACGACCGGAAGGGGAACGTAGAGACGCCTTGCCCTACGACCGGAAGGGGAACGGAGAGACGCTTTGCCCTACGATTGGGAGAGAGCGTTCAGACCGGCGCGGTTCGCCGACAATCTCTGCGTGCCGCGTGCCGCGTGCCGCGTGCCGCGTGCCGCGTGCCGCGTGCCGCGTGCCGAGAAAATGAAATCGGCCGAACGGGTGGCTGGTCCCGTTCGGCCTACTTCTTTGGAGGGAAGTTCCACCGGACACCTTTGGCTGGATGGTGTTCGGCGCTGATCGAAGGCGGCTGGCTGGCGCTCCTTCGATCTGTTTCCATCATAGAACCGGGTTTTGCGTACAACCATGGCCGATTGGATACCAATTTTGGTCCGTTCGCGCGTAACGATCTTGGATCTCGCGCGTCGTGCGAAAACACCCCAGCGCACAGCGCCCGATCGCGTCATCCACACCCAGAATCGTCCCCGGACCCCGGACCCCGGACCCCGGACCCCGGACCCCGGACCCCGGACTCCGGACTCCGGACCCCGGACCTATATCAATCCCCGCCGAATCGCTTCTGCGACGGCATGCGCGCGGTCGATGGCCCCCAGCTTGGCGAAGATGACCTGTAGCCGCTTCTTGATCGCAATCTCGCTCCGGCCGAGTTCCCGGCCAATTTCGCGGTTGGTCAATCCCTGCGCGGCCAGCTTGAGGATGTCCCGGTCTTCATCGGAGAGATCGGCGTCGCGCCGGGTCTGCTCGCGCGCCAGCCCCTTGAAGTCTTCCAGCACCGCATCCAGCAGTTCGGGGCTGAGCTGGCGGCGTCCGCGCACCGCGCTGCGGATGGCGGAGATGAGCTGATCGGGCGGGGTCGATTTCAGCAGGTAGCCGTCGGCTCCGGCTTCGAGCGCTTGCCGCACATAGGCTTGATCGCCATAGGAGGTCAGAATGATGACCGCCGAGCGAACATCCTGTTCCCGCAATCGCCGGGTGGCCTGCACCCCGCTCGCCCCGGGCATGCGCAGATCGAGCAGGATCACATCCGGCTTCAGCGCGCGAGCCTGTTCCAACGCGGTCGAGGCGTCATTCGCCACGCCGGCGACGGAAATATCTTCGGCTGTTTCCAGCACCCGGCGGATGCCTTCGACGACCACTGGATGATCGTCGACCAAGAGCACAGAAATCACGCGGTTTGCGCCTCTTCGACCGGCTCAGTTGCAGGGATGCCGTTCGTCGACGCGCCGTCGAGCGTCACATCGTCCACCCACTCATCCAGCTCGGCCTCCGGTGGCTGCCGGACAAGATCATTCTCCCACGCGCGACGCAAGACGACGATGGTGCCGGCGCCAGGGCGCGAGACGATATCGAGATCCGCGCCGATGGCCGCGGCCCGCTCGCGCATGCTCAGCAGCCCAAGCGACATCGACCGCCCCGCCGCGTCGATATCGAACCCGGAGCCGTTATCGCGCACCGAAACGCGCAGCTCGTTTTCCCGATACTCGATCTTGACCAGCGACTCGTCCGCCTGCGCATGCCGCAGCGCGTTGTGCAACGCTTCCTGGATGATGCGATAGATGCTGAGCCGCACTTCCGGCGAGAGCCGGCGAATCTCGCCCGTGACCTCGAGTTCGGAGGGGAGTCCGGTGCGGTTGATCTGGTTGACATAGCGTTCTACGGCGGCTTCCAGGCCGACATCGTCCAGGTCGGGTGGGCGGAGCGCGAAGATCACGTTGTGCAGCTCGTCCATCGACTGTTCCAGCAGCTCTGACGTGGCGACGAGCCCCTCGGTTTGCGCCGATTCGCCGTTGCCATTGCCGTTCGCGTGACCATGCCCGTTGCCGCCCTCCGAAAGGACGAGGGCGCGCACCCGATAGAGCGCGCCGGTGATGAGCGGCGAGACGGCATCGTGAATGTCGCCGGCAATGCGGCGGCGCTCGTCTTCCTGCAGACGCACCGTGCGGCGAAGCAGCTCGCGCATCAGGTCGTTTTGCTCATCGGTTTGCGCCCGCGCGATCTCGACTTCCTTGACCTGGCTCGTGAGCCGGTTTGCCATATCGCGCAGGGAGAGACTGAGGGAATAGACCTCGCCTCGGCCGACCGGCTCGACCTGGCTGTCGAGATCGCCTGAAGCGATTGCGGCCGCTTCCTTGGTGAGGCGCCGGAGCGGGCGGGCCGTGAGCTCGCCGAAGATCACCGAGAGGAGCAACGTGAGCGCGACCGCGGTTGCCAGCGCGATCAGGCTGTTGCGCACGAGCGATTCGTTCGGGCCGTAGTTGGCCGGGGCGGGTCCGGTGACCGCCACCGACCATTGCGCGCCAGGGTATTCCACCGGAAGCAGCACCCCCATCCGCTCCAGACCGTTCGGATCGGTGTAGTTGATGCGCACGCGTTTGCCAGCCACCGAATCGGTCACCGCCTGTTCGAGGTCGGAGGTGATCGTCTGGCTGGCGCTGGTATCGGTTTCCTGGTCGGCGATAACGCCTCCGGCCGAAAGGAGCATGACCGATGTTTGGCTCTCGGACTCGCCGGAAACCGGCAGGAACGCGCGTTGCAAACGGTCGATCGAAATGAACGAGCCGATGGCGCCCACCGGGGTGCCGGTGTCCTCACTGCCGTCCGCGGCTTTCGACAATACGGGGGAGACCATGGCGATGACTTCGACCTCGCCCTCGGGCACCACGAGCTTGCCGGTGATGGCCGATTCTCCCGCGGTCAGCGCAATATCGGCCGCGGTCTTGATCTCCGCTTGAAAGGCTGCCGGGTCGATACCTCCCGAGTAGGCGATGACCTGTTGATTCGGATCGAGCAGGAAGAGCCCGGCCAGGCTTGGACGGAGCTCCTTGGCCTGCGCCAACACCTCACTCGCCTGGGTTGGGTCCATCGACGAGATCGCGGGGTTGGCCGACAAGCTGGTCAGCACGTCCTGGTTTTCTTGCAATGTCTGATTGATGCCGCGTGAGACAACTTCGGCAAAAGCGACTTCTGTCTCGTAAAGCTGATCGCGGCTATTGGAAAGACTCTGATCGAGGATGTAGAAAATGACTCCCAACAAGGGGAGGAGGCAAAGCGACGCCGCTGCAACGAAGCGGGTTCGCATTGACCAACGACGAGTCATGACGATTCCGATATGCGAAGGCGTGCGGCATCGACGCAGCACGACAAACGCCTCACGTCCGGAGGCATCTGTACAGTGTGATCCACCGGAACGCCGATTCCCATATACGGATGAACCGCGCGCGGTATCCGAATCGAACCGGAGGTTCGGATTCGAATACCGTGTGAAGTGCTCCCAAACTCGACCACTGGCGTCGTTCGCGCCGGACCGAACATCGTCTCTGCTCGAGCTTTCCAGAAGGCCCGATTCATCGCTGCAAACGCATCGTATCATCACGCATCAGGCTTCGCCCACCAGGAGACCGCGCGCAATGGAGCAACCGATTTCCGGCACTGTCGACGGACGCGCAGTGCAAATCTACGATCTGGAGCAACCCCGTTTCCGGGGGATGCCCGTGCACGATTCGCATCAGCCGGGATACTTCTATTCGCTCCACCGGCGGCATACCGATGCCATTCGCAACGGTGCCCCAGGATCCCGCACCGGATCATCGGGTGTGATCGTGGCAATGGAGCATTCCGGCACCCACATCGATGCCCTTTGCCACCAGGCGGTCGATCTGCAGTTCTACGGCGGGACGCCGGCGGAAGAGTCGATCAAGTTCGGTGGCTATGCCAATCACGGGGTCGAGCAGATCGGCCCGATCGTGGCGCGTGGCGTCTTGCTCGATGTCGCGAAGCACCGTGGGGTCGAATCGCTGGTCACCGGTGATGTCGTTGGCGCGGTCGAGCTTCAGGCAGTTGCCGCGGCGCAAGGAGTGGAGGTGCACGCCGGCGATGTGGTCCTCATCCGCACCGGCAACGACCTGGTTTGGAACGATCCCGGCCAGTATCTCCCCGGTCCCGGGATGGACGGCAGCGCCTCCAAATGGCTGGCGAGCCTGGGCATCAAAGCGACCGGCGCCGATACCATGGCCTGGGATGCAATCGGCCTGTGGGATCCCGAGCTCGATATGGAGCTCCCCGGCCACGCGACGTTCCTGGTTGGGCATGGCATCTACATCATCGAGAACCTCTACCTGAAGGCCCTTTCCGACGCCAACGCCTGGATCTCTACCTTTGTATGCACCCCGCTCAAGTTCATGGGCGCCACCGGCTCGATGGTCAGCCCGATTGCGATGGTTGTCGGAAATGGGAAATAGGAAATGGGAAATAGTGATTTCGTACATTGCGTCCGCGTGTCGATCAGTCGCCAAGCTTTAGCCGTTTCCAGTTTCCTATCTCCTATTTCCCATTTCCTATTTCCGTCCTAACCCGAGGTCACCATGTCCAACCGACCAAACCCATTCGAAGATGTTGCGCTTGCCATGGATGCGGCCCATGCTGCCGCCAGGGAACTCATCCTCACGTTTGCCGATCGGCCGGTCGGGCGTGGGTCTCGCCCGAGGCGATGGAAGCTGCCTTCGATGACGCGCTTCCGATCGAGGGCGTGCGCGCCGCTGTCGCGATCGACGAATGGCTCGCCCGCGCCGAACCGGGCATCGTCGCAACCGCCGGGCCACGGTTCTTTGGCTGGGTCTTCGGCGGAGTCACTCCCGGCGCGATCGCGGGCGATTGGCTCATCTCCGCGCTCGACCAGCAGGGATCGCTCTGGACCGCGAATCCGGCCTCGGTACAGACCGAGCATGCCGTGGTGCGCTGGCTGAAAGAGATGTTCGAGATTCCGGCCGATTGGGTGGGAACCACCACCAGCGGGGCCACCATGTCCAACATGGTCGGGCTTTCGGCGGGACGGCAATGGGTCGGGCAGCAACTCGGATTCGATCCCGCGCTCGATGGGCTGGCGGGGAACCCGGTCATCCCGGTGGTCAGCAGCACCGAAATCCATACCAGCGCCATCAAAGCGCTTGGGCATCTCGGATTGGGCAAGAAGGCCATCAGGAAGGTAGCTGCCCCGGGCGGCGCGATCGACCTCGCTGCCTTTCAGCAGGAGATGGATGCGATCGATGGCCCGGTGCTGGTGGTTGCCAATGCCGCCGAAGTGAACTCCGGGCATTTCGACGACCTGAACGGCATGATCGATATCGCCCGGGCGCATTCGGGCGGAGCGTGGGTGCATGTCGATGGGGCGTTCGGGCTCTTCGCCCGGCTGTCGCAGCGTACCCGGCATCTGGTCGATGGTATCGAACGAGCCGATTCGATCGGTTCCGATGCCCACAAGTGGCTCAACGTGCCGTACGACTCCGGCTTTGCCTTCGTGCGGGACAAGGACGCTCTTCGGATCGTTCAGCAATCCCGCGGCCTATCTTGCCGGCGCGCCCGTGGGTCTCGATTTCGACGTCTACATCCCGGAAATGTCACGTCGCGCGCGGGGTGTCGCGATCTGGATGTCGATCAAGCAGATGGGCTTGCGCGGCTACCAGGAAATGGTCGACCGCTGTCTCGACAATGCCTGGTCGTTCGCTGAGTGGGTCGATGCGGAACCCGGTCTCGAGCTGATCGCGCCCGCGCCGCTCAATATCGTCTGCTGGCGTTACACGCCGGAGGGGCTGGACGAAGCCGCCACCGACCAGTTCAACCGCGACGCGGTCAAGGCCATCCAGGCCGATGGCCGCGCCTTCGTTTCCGGTACGGTCTACCGCGGCCATGCCGGAATCCGCTGCGCATTCGACAACTGGACGACGACCGCGGACGACGTGGCCATCCTCGAGTCGACGGTGCGCGACATCGGCGCGGCATTGCGGAGAAGCTGACCAGTCAGGGAACGATCTGGATCGTGCCTTCTCGCGCAACCGCGGAGAAGTGGCGAAGATCGATCGTGGCGACTTGTCCACCGTTGCGTTCGGCACAGGCGATCACAGATGCGTCGGCGTACCCAAGCGGCATGTCACGGTAGCGGCGCACGAGTTCCCGAATGCGCGGCAGGTCCTGGTCGCCACAGTCGAGCAGGTAGCTGCCCAGTTCGATGTCTTCCAGGAAGACGTCGACGGTTTGCAGCCCAAGCCGCGTTTCGACGAGGTAGGTGATTTCGGACATGATCCCGACCGGAATGATGAGGGGTCCCCTGCAGGATGCGAAGAACTCCCGAAATGCCGCATGTTGCGGGGCGTCCCGATTCATGGCGATGAACAACGCCGACGTATCGAGCGTTACCAATCGGGCTTCCAGTTGTCTGCAAGGTACGCGTCGATGTCCAAGGGGTCGAGCTCTTTGTCGGACGCAAAGCCAATCGAGCGCGGCCAGCGCCGCTTGCGACGTTCTTCCAAATACGCGCTGACTGCTTCCCGGATGATCTCGGCCTCAGGCCGGCGCTCCATCCTGGCAACTGCTTCGATTTCGAGCTTGAGCGTATCGGGGAAATAGATAGTTGTCTTGCGCATCGGTTCGCCTTCCCGACGTATGCATGGCGGACTGACACATACCATATACCATACATCGGACCGGGCGGGGTTCCTATCGATTCGATCGCGGCGCCATCCAGGCTGTCCAGGCCAATGGGCGCGCCTTCGTCTCCGGCACGATCTACCTTGGCCACGCCGGTATCCGCCTCGCTCAATGTGGTTCGCTCGCGTAGTCGCAGTCCTCCGTGGCTGCCCGAACATTGCTCGATTGCAACTCTGGAAGACTGCGGCTACACGGTCTGAGATACAGGGCAACCCGCTCTGAATGACCCGGGTTGGGATGATCGTCCTGGGCTGAACGCATCCCGCCGCGTTATACGGTTGAATCGGCCAGACGGTGGCCGGCAGAGATGAGCTTGACACCGAGCCAGTGGGACAGCCGTAGCTGGAGCAGGTGTGGTGTCGTTCGTTTCGCGCCGTTGTCCGTCGGAGCGACCGCGTGGTCCTTGATCATTGCGTTCTTTTCTGCCGTGGCCAATGCCTGTTGCTGTCGCTCCAGCATCGCCAGGTGCAGACCGGAGTTTGGGCCGCCTTCGACCACGCATCGCATGAGTTGGTGCTCAGTCAAGTATTCGGACGTGCTCATCGAAGTTCTCCTTCGATCAAAGTCGCCCAGTTGGTCCTCTCGTGAGACCCGCGCTCGGCCCGGAGGTATCAAAGCCGAATTCCCGGACGCGCATCTGATCATGACCATCGTGCGCCGCGTTGTTCGCTGACACAAGGAAGATCGGCCACGCAACTGCCACCGTTGCCCAACCATGTTCATATTCATGTTCAGGTGCGAGTGTTACAATCGCATTACGTCAATGCACCGCCAAGGGTCGCAATTGGAGACTGGCCATGTCCACGTTGAGGCCACTCCCGCTCGCCTATCTTCTCCGGCGTTTTCGGCTTGCGGCCGGCCTCAGTCAGGAGGCGCTGGCCGAGCGTGCGGGGCTGAGCACGCGCGCGATCAGCGATCTGGAGCGCGGGCTGCGCACTGCTCCCAGACCCGACACCATGCGTGCGCTCACAGACGCGCTCTCCCTCTCGGACGAACAACACGATGAGCTCATGCAGGCGGCCCGGCCCGACATTTGGCGATACCCGGAAGCGGGCAACGGAAACGGGAACGGCAACGGGAACGGGCACGGGCAATGGGATCAGGGCCAGATACATCGCCCACGAAGGCGTTCCCTGCCGATTCCGCCAACGCAGCTGATTGGGCGCGACGATGCGGTTGTCCGGATTGGCGCGTTGCTCGACGGTCAGGATGTGCGGCTGATCACGCTCGTTGGCCCGGGAGGAGTCGGCAAGACGCGCCTGGCGATCGCGGTTGCGGAACAGGCTGCCACGGACTTTGCCGATGGGGTGGTCTTTGTCGATCTCGCGCGGATCAGAGAGCCGACGCTGGTGGCGCACGCCATCGCGGAAGCGCTTGGCATCACCTCCGTTGCGATGCGGCCCATGGTCGAAACCCTCTCGCTCGCGCTGGAGCAACGCTCGATCTTGCTGGTTGTCGACAACTTCGAGCACATTCTCGACGGCGCCACTGTTGTATCCGATCTCATGGGCGCCTGCCCCAATCTCGAGTTCGTGGTCACGAGCCGCGAGCGGCTTCACCTGCGGGGTGAGCACGTCGTACCAGTCATTCCGCTCGAGCTTCCGCCCGATGCGAGTGAATGGGCTGACGTGGAGCTGGAGGACATCGCCCGCACACCCGCGGTGCAACTCTTCGTGAGCAGAGCCCAGGAAGCGGGTTTCGGCTTCGAGCTAACGGCTGACAACGCGCAGGCTGTCTCGGAGATCTGCCGGCGCTTGGACGGTCTGCCGCTCGCTCTCGAGCTTGCGGCTTCCAGAATTCGGCTTCTCGATCCGGACGCATTGCTCACCCGGCTCGACCGCAAGCTTTCCACACTCACCGAAGGAGCGCGCGACGCTCCCTCGCGTCATCAAACCATGCGCGATACCATCGCGTGGAGTTACGGCCTCCTGTCTGACGACGAGCAGACGCTCTTTCGCCGGCTGGCCGTTTTCTCCGGTGGATTCTCCTTGCCGGCAGCGGCCACCGTCGCTCCGGAGTCGTACGACATTGGGGACGATCCGTGGGCCGGTCTCTACTCGTTGGTCGAAAAGAGTCTTGTCAATGAGGCGCCGGGCCCATTGGGTCGGCCTCGCTTCAGCATGTTGGAGGTCATTCGCGAGTTTGCCCTGGATCGACTGAACGCTGCCCAGGAAGAAGACGAAACCCGGCGAGCCCATGCCCAGTGGTTCCACGATTTGGCCGTCGAGGCGGAAGGAGATCTCCGGTTTGGCCTGAACCAGTTCGCATGGTTCCCGGAGATCGATCACGAGCTTGGGAATCTGCGCGCGGCAATGTCCTGGTATCGGTCGGTCGGCGACGGAGCACGCCTCATTCGCATCGCCACCGCGCTCGACGAATATTGGTTCTCGCATTCGCTCTACCGGGAGTTCATGTACTGGTTGAAGGCGGGCCGCGCGCTCGACCCCGAGCTCGATCCCGTGGTGGATGGTTGGGCGCGCTGTCTCGAATCGTCCGCTACGCGTCTGCTGGGAGATATTCCAGCCTCCCAGCGCGCGATTGCCGAGGCGTTCATCGTGGCCGAATCGTGCGGCGATCTGTTCCTGCGGGGGCGCGCGCTTCTTGGGAGCGCACTGCTTGCTCAATTGGAGAACGACTACCAGCGAAAGCTGGTGCTCTGCCAGGAGGCCGTCCCCTGTTTCCAGGCAGTGGGCGCCATGAACTACCTGGCGCTCATGTTGGTCGAGATCGGCAGCGCCTACCAACAGCTCGGGGATTCAGCCAACGCGGCCGCAAGCATCGATCAGGGTATTGCGCTCATGCGCACCACGGGCGACGACTGGGCGCTCGGCATGACGACCGGTATTCGCGGCGACCTGTCGCTGGCCGAGGCGGATCATCTCCTCGCCGCGCAGATGTATCGGGAATCGATCCAGCTCAGCCGCCAGACGAACGACGAACGCACCGTGCTGTTCGCTGTGAACGGATTGGCTCGCCTGGCATTGCAACTCGGAGAAGCCGGACGGGCGACCCGTTTGCTGAGTGCGGCCATGGCGCGAAGAAACAATTGGGCCGATGCTCCGGCCACGACCAGTCATCTCTTCGACGACGCGGTTGCCTCTGCCGAATCCGCGCTGGGGACGGATGCATTTCGCCACGAATGGGCAATCGGGAGCGCGGAGTCGTTCGAGACCACGTTGGCCGATGCGCTGGCGTTTGCCGACGAGGTCATCGGACCCGAACCCGACGCGTGACCGGCGGCGCTCACGGACCGTCTCGTCCAGAATCTGAGTCGAACGCGCGATGAGGTCCGGTCTCAGCGCAGCGCCACTGGCTTCCCGGTCCGCGACGATTCATAGATTCCCAGAATGATCGCCAGGGAGTTACGCGCGTCGCGGCCGGTGACGGCTGGTGGGCGGCCATGCCGGATGGCGTCCAGGAATTCGGCGATCTGGAGCTGATGAAACTCCGGGAAGCCGGGGCGTCCCTGTTCGGCGTCGGCCCAGGACGCGCGTTCTGTCGCTGCCGGCTCGAACGTCCAGATGTCGTTGACCCCCTGGGTGCCTTCCGGCGCTTCCAGCAAGCTCACGGTCGCGCCATTGTCGCCGCGGAGCATGATGCGGAACCCGAACTCGGGTTCCACGGTGGTGAATGCCTCGATCGCGCCGAGCGCCCCGCTCTGGAACGTGACCGTGGCCGCCACGGTGTCTTCTACGTCGATATATGCCCCATGCCGCAGGGTCGCGATCTTGCCGTACACCTCCGCTGCGGGGCCCATGAACCACTGCAGCATGTCGACCATGTGCACAGCCTGGTTCATCATCACCCCGCCGCCCTCGGTTTCCCATTTCCCGCGCCAGGGATCGGATTCGAAGTACGACCGCGGGCGCCAGAGATGGGAGTAGGACGATCCAAAGGTCAGCGTGCCGAGCAGCCCATCGTCGATCGCGCGGCGGATGCGTTGCGCTGCCGGCCAGAACCGCCGCTGGAAGATCACCCCGAACGCGACCCCGGCCGCATCGGTCGCCTCGATCATCCGGTCGGCTTCCTCCAGCCGGACCGCGATCGGTTTTTCGCAGAGCACGTGGACGCCTGCCTCGGCGCAGGCCACCACCAGCTGTTCGTGAACCGGATGCGGGGTGCAGATCATCGCTGCATCCAGGGTTCCCTTTGAAAAGAAGGTGTCCAGCGAATCGGTGGCGATCTCCGCGCCGAACTCGTTTGCGAACGCCTCTGCCCGGCCCGGATCGGCATCGCAGAATGCGACCAGCGATGCTCCCGGGGTGATTCCAATTGCTTCGGCGTGGGTGCGCGCGATCTTGCCGCAGCCGATGATGCCAACGCGTAGCGCTTGCTCGCTCATTCGCCCAATACCTCATGCAGATAGCGGGCCGAACGGGCCACCGCGTCGTACCCCGGATCGAGATCGTCTTCCTGTTCGATGCTGATCGTGCCGTCGTAGCCGATGGCGCGCAGCGCGGAGACGATGGCGACCCAATCGAGCTCGCCGTTGCCGGGCAACCGGTAGCGCCACCACCCGCTGCCGAGAATGCCCTGACGCCGCAAGCGGTCGCGCACGATCTCGCAGTCCTTGCCGTCGACGTGATAGATCCGGCTGCCGAATTCGCGGATCAATCCGGGAGTGTCGTCGATGCCCAGCCAGAGCAGATGCGATGGATCGAAACTGAGTCCTATCGCCGGGGAGGGAAGCGCGGCAAACATGGCCTGCCAGAGCTCGGGATTGTGGGCGATGTTTCCTTCACCCCCGCCGCGCCCGGCAGTCTCGAACGCGATGCGCACCCCCCTGGCTTCGGCGCGCTCGGCGAGCGGACCGTAGACCTCGACGTACCGGGCGAGGTTTTCCGCCACCGTGTTCGACGGATGCGCGTCACCCACACCCGGCAGCCCATAGAAGTACATCCCGTTGCCCGAACCGGTGTAGGTCACCACCGTTGGGCATCCAAGCGCTGCCGCGGCGTCGATCGTCTTTTCCATAACGGTGATGCGTTGTCGACGCAAATCGTCGTCCGATGTCAGCAGATTGATCATCGGGGCCAGCGCGGTGAGCTCGATGCCGTGGTCATCGAAGAGCGCCCGCACCGGTTCCGGACCATCGAACAAGATTGCGTCCAGATCGAGATGCCCGTGGAGCGATCCACCATCGGTCACGGGGTGTCCCGGACCGACATTGACCTCCATCCCCTGCAAACCGTTGGCTGCCGCCCAGGCGACCACGTCCACCAGCGGGCGCGGTTCCAGCCCCACCAGCGATGCAAACCCGACCTTCACCCGCTTCCCCTTCCACGCGACGATGTCGCGCGGATTCTATCCGAGTGTCAGTGCGTGTTTCCGAGCAGATGATTCGCTCGAAATGCGCCGGATGAAACCTGCTCGGCGACAGCGCGCCGGCACACCGAATCTCGTGATGCTGCGTGTTCGAACGAGCGTGGTCTTGGCGCCTGAAACCCGGGAATTGCGTCCCAATGTCGATTGTCGGCAGGGTCTGACGCCGAAAGCTGCAGGAAAACGGTGTGCCTTGCGTATAGCGCCCCCTGAGGCACGCGTGCATGATGGACATAAGCGAACCGTGGAGGCAGCGAGATGATCGTCAAGAGCACGGTCGATAGTGTCAGGTCACGCGAGGGCAATCGACGCACCACCGATGCGCAGTGCTATGCCAGCTCGACTGGGCGGCGCCTTTCCGGGCTGTTGGTCGTGCTCCTGGTGGCGGTCAGCTTCATGGCGCTGCTGGAGGTCAGAAGGATTCCGCTCGTCTCTCCGTATCTGGCGCGCTCGACCAACGCGACGCAAACCATCCGCAGCTTCTACGCCGGACTCAACGAGTACATGGAAACCGGCGATGCCGGCGCCGTTTCGAACCTCCTCGCGCCGGATGCGCTGGTGGTCGTCCCCGCACATGGCGCGATGGGAGCCGATTCCGGTCTGCTCACCTATCTGATGGCCCTTCGGTCGACGCTGCCGGACCTTCGGTTCACGGTCGAGAAGATCGAATCCGAAGGTGACATTGCCATCGCCACGGTGCGCCGGTCAGGAATCGAAGAGGCGCCGTTTGCCGCCTTGGGCAGCGCGTCCGGAGTCTCCCAGGAATTCTTCCGGGTGAGTGACGGACGCGTCACGCAGCAATGGACGACCGAACCCGATACGGTCTTGACGCACCCGCTCACGACAGCGCCGGCGCCCGTCCATTTGCTGCAAGGCGGCCACCTTGCCATCGCTGAGCTCACGTTCGCTCCGCACGCGGGTGGAGCATTTCCTGTCGACGGGCCTGCGCTGCTGCTGATCGAGCAAGGGAGCCTGACCCTGATCGGGGATGGCTTCAGCCAGTTGCTCGACCTCGTTTCCGGTGTCGCATCGGCGCCCGGTCCAGACGAACGTGTTTCCGCGAAACCGGGACAGGCTATTGTCATCCCGGCGTACCGCGCGAACGTCCAGAACGACAGCCCTGATACGGTCGTCGCGCGCATCGCAACGCTCGTGCAGGATTCACAAGGCATGCTGTCAGCCTATCCCGCCGATCGGCCGCGTCCGCCAGAAGCGCTCAATCATTTCTCGACGATGCGCTTGGCCCGCACCATGATCGTTGGCCCCGTCACGGTTCGTCCGCTCGGTTTCGACAACTACCCGATCCCCGCCGGCGAATGGGAGGTCGAGATCGTCTGGGTTGTGCTCGGACCGGGCACCACACTTCCACCGGCGGTGGTTGGCGATCGCGCCCTGGCGCACATCATGACCGATTCGGAGCCGGTCTCCACGTCGTACCAGCACCCCGGGGACCTCCCCGATTCCCTTCGGAACGACGGCAGCGATCCGGTGACCGCGCTCATGATCCGGGTGACCCAGCTCGAGGGATAGTCCGGTACGCACCGCCAGTGGTAGCGGTGCGCGGTCTGGCATCTTCGGACCGATCTTCAGTCCGATTGCCGTAACAACCGTGGCCCGTTCACGCAACAATGTGGCAGGCGATCTCGGGTCCCGAGATCGCCTGGCTGTCCGCGCGAAGGTGCGGCCACCTACTGAAGATTGGGGCGGGAAAGTGGCGTCCAGTAGTCGTAATCGAATATCAGCTCCTTTGGTTCGAGCACAATCGATGCAACCAGCAGGAGCGGTTCATTGCCATGGTTCGATAACGTTTCCCCTGCGCTCGGGGCAAACGCAATCGAGTCGCCATCAGAGAGATACGTCGTTGCCCCAACCTCAACCGATGTCTCGGCGCCGTCTTGATTGGCGGTTGCCGCGCCTCGAAGAAGGTCGATCTGCAGGGATCCCGAGATGACAGTGATAACTGCCGGTCCTGAATGACTGTGGGCGCGGATCGTGACGCGCGGTGCGAGCGCAATCTTAAGCAAGACCAACCGGCTGCCGTCTTCCGCCATCGAAACCGAAGCAAGCGTTTCCGTTGACGGCATGCCCGCAAGCCGGCCCTCCGCGGCCGCCTCGCTCGTTGGCAGGATGAAGAACGTACTCGCAACTAACGCTATGGCAACGATGCTGGCGGCGATCCGACGGGCAGTTGTGCGTGACGCATTCATCCGTTGCTCCTTTCCTCTAAAAGTATTCGTTCCTTCGCCAGTCGATTCTGGTGCGCTTCCATCGTGCCTTCGTCTATCCCGGGACTCCAGCCAGAACGCTCACACCTCGCGCACAGGTCGCTCACGGTCGATCGACGGGTGATAGGATGGCTCTGGAACGATTCGTTTCAGAGACCCGAGTTTCGGGGTGACCGATGCCGCAGGGAGAGCCAAACTCGCTCGCGTCCAAAGCTGGCGCCGCCATGACGATGGCCGATGCCATGGACATTGCGCTGCAGGTACTGGATCAGGCTGAAGCGGCCGCACCCGGTCCCCACGCGGCGTGAGGAGACCGATCGGCCGGTAAGCAAGAACCACGCGGTTTGCCGCGTGGCGCTTGCCGTGTTGGGATGTCGGGTGCCGCATCCGGCACCCATTGGTTCGCGCTACGCGTCACGCCAGCATCGAGGCGCCCAGGTTGGATATGAACAGTGCCGGTCCATCCTCGAAGGCCACCATCGGCTGGCCGTGATCGAGCAACATCGTTGCCATCAGCACCAGCGGCGCGCTGTCATGGTTCGCCAGTGTCTTCACGGCGTCAGGGGAGTAGGAGATGACGACCCCGGGCGAAAGGTTCATCGTGTCGCCGAGTTCGGCCACCTGGTCCATGCCGTTCCGGTTCACGGAAGCTCCACCGCGGATCAGGGTGGTTTGCAGCGTGCCCGAGATGACCACAAACGACGTCGGTCCCGGGTGATGGTGTTCCGCAAGGGTGACGCCGGGTTCGACCACCATGCGCATCACGATGAGCTGGCTGTCGCTGTCGATATCGGCGACGGAGGCAATCGTTTGGGTAGCGATTCCATCGGCTGCCCGGGCATGGCCTGAGCTGGCAATCGTGACCGGAACGACCAGTAGGGTCGAGGCCAACGCCAGGAGCGCGATTCTGCGAGCGATAGGGCTGAACGTCGATCCGAGCGCGTGCATCGTGGCTCTCCTTTGGCAACTGAACGATCGATTGGCGCATCTCGATCATGAGACCGCCCAAATGGAGCTTCCACGCAATCGATTCACCAGTAGCTCACCAATGGGTCACAATGGAATCGCGGGTGATAGGATGGAGCCAGAATCGCACACGATAGCTGTCCGATCGCTGGAGTCTTCCGATGTCGTTGGGAGCGCCGATGCACCTTGCCGGACTCGTTCGCCATTTCCGGCTGGCTGCTGGATTGAGCCAGGAGGAGCTGGCAGAGCGATCGGGTCTGAGCGCGCGCACGGTCAGCGATTTCGAGCGGGGATTGCGCACCGCACCACGACCCGAAACCATTCGCATGCTGTCCGAAGGGCTCGGTCTCTCCGACAGTGAGCGCGCATCCCTCATCGCCGCGGCCAGACCAGAGCTCGCTCCCCACCTACCGGTGGAGTCCAGCGAGACATCACTCGACCTGGACGCGTGGCGCTCCGAGCTTCCCCGCACGGCCGGCGAGCTGATCGGCCGCGAGCGTGAAACAGCCGATCTCACAGCCATGCTCTCCAACGGCATGGTCCGCCTGGTCACCCTGACTGGTCCAGGAGGTGTCGGCAAGACTCGGCTCGCCCTCGCAGTCGCGCATGAAATGACCGCTGCGTTCGATGGTGGCGTGGTTTTCGTCGCGTTGGCGCCCGTGCGTGACGCGAGCCTGGTCGTTCCTACCATCGCGCGGGCCATTGGCGTCCAGGAAACCGGCGACCGGCCGCTGATCGATCGGATAGGCGACGCTCTAGGAAATCGCCCCGCGCTGTTGGTGCTCGATAACATGGAACAAGTGCCGGATGCTGCCGCCGATGTGGCCGCGCTGCTTGCTGGCATCCCCGAGCTCAAGGTTCTGGTTACCAGCCGGGGAGCGCTGCGGCTCTCCAGCGAGCAACTGTACCCAGTCCCCACGCTGCGCTTGCCGGACCCGGAAGCACAGCTTCTGATGGAAGACGCAACCAGATCTCCAGCGGTCGCGCTCTTTATCGACCGTGCCCGGCAGGTGCAACCCGCCTTCGCGCTGACCGAGACGAACGTCTCTCCGGTGGTCGAGATTTGCCGCCGGCTCGATGGCTTGCCACTCGCTATCGAGCTGGCCGCGGCGCGGACGTCGCTGCTGCCACCGTCGGCGCTGCTCGCGCGCATGGAACGGCGCCTGCCAGTGCTCACAGGCGGTCCGCGCGACCTGCCCGAGCGGCTGCAAACCATGCGCGCCGCCATCGCCTGGAGCTACGAGCTGCTCTCGCCCGAGGAACAAACCGCCTTCCGGCAACTCGCCGTCTTCGATGGCGGATTCACGCTCGAGGCTGCTGAATCGATCATGACCGCGAGCACTCAGGAGATGCCCGGAGGGGCTGTCGTCTCGCAGCTCGACCTGCTCGCGGCGCTGGTCGACCGCGGTCTCGTCTGGCAAGCGGAGCAACCGGACGGCGATGCCCGTTTCGGCATGCTCGAAACCATCCGGGAGTTCGGGTTGGAACAGCTCATTGCCGCTGGCGAAGCGGATGCCGTTCACGGGGCGCATGCAGCCTGGTTCCTGGCCCTTGCCGAAACCCTCGACACCGACGGAGGGCCGACGGCGTACGGTGAGCTGGATCGCATCGAGCGGGAGCTGCCGAACTTCCGGGTTGCGTTGGCATGGACCGAACAGATCGATGACACCCGTCTGGGACTGCGACTGGCTCAATCCCTTTTTCGACTCTGGATGCTACGCAGCCATCGCATCGAGGGCCGCGGCTGGCTCGAACGCGCGCTGGTGCGCGATGGAGGAGAACCATCTGCGGAACGCGCTGCCACGCTGGTGTACCTGGGTGAGATCGAGCACACCTATGGGAATGTCGATCTGGGAGTCAGGTATCGGCTCCAGGGCCTCGCGCTCGCCCGAGCGCTCGATCATCGCCGCACCATCGTGTTTGCCCTGGCGCACCTCGCGGGCGGCGCTGTGGACGCAGGCGATGCCGAGCAGGCCAACCTGTTCCTGGCAGAGGTCGAGCCACGGGGAGCGCACCCCGACGACTGGATCGATGTTCCAGGGTTTGTCCTTTACAACCGCGGAATGCTTGCGCGCCAACTCGATGATCTGGACTCAGCAAGACGCTTTTTCACTGATGCCCTCGCGCGATTCGACCGAAAGGGTGACGTCTACTACAGGGCCATCGCGTCCGAGATGCTGGGACTCACACATTGCGAGTGCGGCGACTATGCGCAGGCAGTTACGAGCTTGCTGGATTCCCTCGATGACTGGCGAACGGTCGGCACGCGCGAGAGCCTGATCGACTGGATGGCGATGGTAGCGACCCTTGCCGCTGCCGTGGACGAGCCAGAACGGGCCAGCCGCTGGTTCGGCGCGGTCGAAGCTCAGGCGGAGATCTACGGCTTCAACTTCCCCGTACCCGAGCGGGAGCGCTTCGCGCGCACCGCGGAGCGCGTTCGCACCGGCCCGGCCGACCCAAACTGGTCCGCCGGCCGCACCCTCACCCTCGCCCAGGTCACCGCCGAAGCCGCCGCCTGGCTGGACGACAGTGCCGGTTCGTTCTGGCAACCAGTCTCACCAATCGAGGACCGCTGACCAATCGCTCTCCCCAGTGTCAGTCCAGGTGTCCGGCAGTTCCTCGAGAAGACTCAGGGCACGATCCGGATCGTACCCTCACCGGCAACCACGCCAAAGTGCCGATAGTCCAGCGTCGCAATGAGACCGCCGTTTCGCTCCCCACAAGCGATCACTGCGGCGTCCGAGAATCCAAGCGGCAAGTCGCGATAGCGAACGACGAGTGTATGGATACGGGCGATATCCTGGTCGCCGCAATCGAGAATGAACTGGTGTTCGACGATGGTCCAGATGAACGATTCAAGGATATGGGTTCCGAGATTCTCCTCGACGAGGTAGGTTACCTCCGAGAGGATCGCAATCGGAAGCACCAGCGGACCTCGTGCGCGGGCCAACGCATCAATGACTCGGTCGTGGTTCGGATCGGTTCGGTCGATTGATGCCAGGACCGCTGAGGTATCGAGCGTTATCAATCCGGCTTCCAGTTCTCGCGTAACCAATCCTCGGATTCTGCCGCGGTGAACTTGGTGCCAACGCCTTGTCCAAAGATCGAGGGCAGCGCTGACCGCCGACGTTCGAGATAGTCGTCTATAGCCTCTCGCAGAATCTCAGCCTCAGAACGGCCTTCGGACCGGGACGTGAGCTTGATCTCGGCCAGAACTTCTTCTTCTAGATACAGGGTCGTCTTTTTCATTGAGAATGCCTCCATGCCATACGTATGGCATGGAGGCATTCTAGAGCAGTGTGGAAGCGACAACAACCGCCCTGACCCGGGACGCCGTCGGCCGTGTCAGCCTGTAAAGACTATGGCCGGATCGCAATTGGGAGCAGGTCGATGGCGCCTTCACGAGCAACCGCGCCAAAGTGGCGGAAATCAAGCGTCGCCACAGGAACCTTTCGGCGTTCGGCACAGGCAATAACGGCGGCATCGGCGAGTCCAAGTTCGAGATCAGCGTAGCGGTCGACGAGTTCGAGCACACGCGGCCAATCCTGCTCGCCACAGTCGACGCTAAACGAGCCAGTAACAATGTCGTCGACGAAAACGCGCAATGCGTGTTGCCCAAGGTCTCGCTCGATGAAATGAGCAACCTCTGACAGGATCGCAACCGGAATCACCAGGGTGCCTGCGTGCGAACGCAGCGCCCGGGTCACAGGAACATTCCACCGATCCTCGGCGTCAAGAAATGCAACCAGAGCGGATGTATCGAGAATTACCAATCGCGGTCCCAGGTCTCTTTCATCCAGTCGTCGACATGCTCAGACTGGACACGACCGCTGCGCCCAATTCCTGCCGATTTCGGCCAGGGGGCAGGGTTGCGTGCTGGATCGGTAAACATCTCGACCGCGGCGCGGATGATCTCTGCGTCCGATTTCCCGCTGCGGCGGGCCATCGTCTTGACACGTTGCTTGAGTTCGATCGGAAAGTAGACGGTCGTCTTCTCCATCTGGCACCTCGAACGTATGGTACCACCGGTGGCACTTCGACCTCTGAACTGCTGGGTTTTCTTACGCCGGAACCCCGCCCTCCAGCACCGTGATCAACGTCTTCAGGTCGATGTTCCCGCCCGAAACGATGCACGCCACTTTCCCGCCACCGGCCAATCCCGCCAGCGCCGTGGCAACCGCTGTCGCCCCGGCCCCTTCGGGCACGACCCGGTTCCGCTCCACGATCAATTTCAACGCCGCCGCGATCTGCGCCCGTGTCGCCACCAGCGATCCATCCACCAGCTCCTGCGCCAGCGCCCACATCTCCTGATTCACGAACGGCGAGCTGATGCCGTCCACGAAGCTGGGCGTAAAAGGCACATCCACCAATTCGCCCGCCGCGAATGCTGCCGCCAGTGGTGCCCCGGTATCGACTTCGCAGGCATAGACCTTGCACTCCGGTTTCAACGCCTTGATGGTCGAGGCGATGCCGCAGCACAACCCGCCGCCGCCCCACGGCACCACCACGGCATCCACATCCGGCAGGTCTTCCAGCAACTCCAGCCCGATCACCGCGTTCCCCGCCATCACCAGCGGATCGCTGTAGGGGTGGATATAGACCCCCGATCCGCCCGGATTGCGCCGGTCCCGAAAGACCTCGGCCCATTCCATCACCGGCAGGATGCGCACCTCGCCGCCGTAGCGCTTCACGTTGTCGATCTTCGCTTGCGGCGCGGTGTCCGGCATATAGACCACTGCCGGAATATCGATCTCCCGCGCGGTGTAGGCCACTCCTTGCGCCATGTTCCCGGCCGAGCTGGTCCAGACGCCGTCGGCCAGCGCCTCGCGTCCGGCTGCCAGGATCGCGTTTGCCGATCCCCGCAGTTTGAAGGAGCGAATAGGCTGGAGGCACTCCAGCTTCAGGTATATTTGCGCATCGGTGTCATAATCGAAGCGAACCAATGGAGTGCGCACCGTGATTTCGCGAGTGCGTTCGCGCGCGGCACGCGCCTCCTCCAACGAGACCGGGTTCCACTGCATGGCCGTTTGGCTATCGGTGGTTTCCATTGGTGCACTGTTCTCCTGATCGTTCTGACGTTCGTAGAAAGCATGGCCCCATGAGCCTTCTGGATCGTATCGGAAAAGTCCTCAAAGGCGCGAGTTCGTCTGAATCGTCGAAAACGGAATCACCCACCCAGGCGGAAGAACCCAAGTCGACGACCAAGACATCGTCCGCCAGCACCGGCAGCCCAACCGGCGGTCTCTTTGGCGGCGAAGCCACTGAAACCGCCAAGCCAGCCGCGACCGCGGGCGCCAAACCCGCTGCCGCCGAGGCCCCCAGCACCAAGGGGCTGTTTGGCGCCGCCGATGACACAGCCACCGCGCCAGCTGGGAAGACCAAGACAACCGACGCCCCGAGCACCAAAGGGCTGTTCGGCGGTTCCGAGACCGACAGCGCAACCGCTGCCGCGACCGAGCCCAAAGCCGAACCCACCGACGGCACCAAGGGACTCTTCGGCGCGGCTGTTGCCGCCGACCCCCCTGCCAAAGCAAAGGAAGCCACCGGCCGCACACTGCAATCCGACGGACCGTCCAGCACCGTGCCCGAACCCGATCCGCAGGAACGGCAGATCATGCCCGTCTATCCCAAGGTGCTCATGATCGTGCACAACCCGCCCGTTCCTTCCGAAGGCAACAAGCGGCTGACCGAGATCTTCAAGTGGCACGATCCGGACAAGCTCGCCAAGGGCTACATCGAAGACCTGAAGAAGGTCTCCGGCGGCTACGTGAACTACGAAATCATCGAGCGGATCGATTCTGACATCCTCCCCCCCAAGACCGATGGGTTCGCCTACACGCCCGACCAGTATGTGAAGGTCATGCGCGGCGAAGAGAAAGCGCACGATCCCGATTGGCTCGACTACCACAAGCGCATCGAAACCTTCGACCTGCAAAACCGATTTCTCAACGGCGACTTCGACGAGGTCTGGGTCTTCTCCTTCCCGTATGCGGGCGAGTACGAATCGATCATGGGCGGTCCCGGCGGCTTCTGGTGCAACGCCCCCGCCATCAAGAACACCGAACGCTTCAAACGCCGTTTCGTCATGATGGGCTTCAACATGGAACGCGGCGTCGACTGCATGCTGGAGAACTTCGGTCATCGCACCGAATCGATCATGACCGAGCTCTACAAGCGCCGCGGCAAGAAGCAGGATATGTGGAAGCTCTTCACCCAGTACGAAAAGCAGAACCCCGGCAACGCGCAATGCGGCTGGATGCACTACGCCCCCAACAGCGTCAAGGACTACGACTGGGGCAACACCACCAAGGTCGAATCGTACTGCGACGACTGGTACACCTACCCCGAGCTTCCCCACGTCGCCAAGACCATGGACAACAAGACCTGGGGCGGCGGCGACATGCGCGCCCATCACCTCTGGTGGTTCGAGCACATCCCCAAGACCACCGGCGAAACCGACGGCATCTCCAACAACTGGTGGGAGTACATGGTCGACCCGAACAAGGTGTAGGCAGGGCCGGTGCTACCATTCGTGCAAATCTAGGCTCGGCTGCCAATCAGGATCATTTGACATGGTGCGTACCGCAACTTCGACAGATTTGAAGAAGCCGCTCGGCGAAGTCTTTTCCGATTTGGAATCGACGAGCGAATCTCTTCTGTTCCGCGACAAAGGCGTGGCCGTTGCTGCGTTGCTCACCGGTTCCGAGTTCGAACTCTATCGTGAGTTGATTCGGAACCGTGCTTGGGCGTCTATCGAAGAAGCACGCGAGCAAAACGCGCATCTCTCATCGGACGAAATTTCTGAAGAAGTCGACCGCCTCGTCGACCAGGTTACGCAACGAGACGTGCCTCCCGCGCGGCGTCTAACGTCGTTCTCGATACCAACGTCGTTGTAAGCGGGGTGTTGACTCGAACCGGGCCCCCGTTCGAGATCTTGCATTTGTGGCATGCCCGCCGCTTTACGCTCATTGTCACGGATCGGGTCAATCGCGAATATCACCGTGTGCTCTCCGAGGCGCGGAACAATCGGTTGCGGAAACTTCGGGGCTTCGATGCAAGGCTCTTCCTCCATTTGCTCGCAATCGACGCTGTTTGGATTGATCGAAAATCGAGCCAATCATCCGATCACGCGATCCGAACGATGATCAACTGCTCTCCGCTGCATGAACGGAAACGCGGACATCCTGGTCACCGGCGACATCGACCTCTTGGAACTCGCCGGCGATACACGCCTTGGTTCACTTCGGATACTCACTCCCAGAGATTTCCTGGACGAGCTCAGAATGTGACCTGGTGCACCTATCTAAAGCTCCCACACCTGGGCAAAACGATGACCACCAAAACCTGGGACGGCGACATGCGCGCCCATCACCTTTGGTGGTTCGAGCACATCCCCAAAGTCACCGGCAAACCGATGGCATCTCCAACAACTGGTGGGAGTACATGGTCGACCCGAACAAGGTCTAGCGCAAACCGCGCAGCGCCCCAGACTCTGCACCCCGGTCGTTGCCGAGGGCGTGACTGCCCTCTCGTTTTTCCGTATGCCTCCGCGCCCTGCGATCGCGCTCCGGCGCGATAACCTGCGTCGCCCATAGCTCGCTTCTCTACTGATGGGCCATAGTAGAAAGGGTCTTGAGTTGCTGGGTGCTACCATTTCGGTTCGTCAAACTACTATCAATCATTAGCACCAAATGAACTCGCCTTACGAATTGAGTCCACGAGAGTTCGAAGAGCTGTCGGTCGAGTACCTTCGGTCGAAGGCTTTTCCGACGTGCGGCGCGTGGGGCAGGCTGGTGATCTCGGAGTAGACATCCGTTGCAAAGACGATATCGGCCGTCTCGTGGTGGCGCAATGTAAGCGCTACCGCGCAAGGGCAAAGATCGGATCGCCGGAAATTCAGACGTTTTTCGGCATGACCGCGAGAGCGCGTGCCGCTCGCGGGATCTTTGTTACTTCTTCGACGTTTACCGGTCCTGCACGACGATTGGCGTACGAGCTTGATATTGACTTGGTTGACGGTTCCCAGATCGGTGCGTTCTACCGAGAAAAGATTCGACGTGAGGAAGCCGAGCGCCAAAGGCAACTAGAACTGCAACGTGTGTTGGAAGCTGCTCGCGTCGCCGAAGCCACGCGAATAGCCGAAGCCGCTCGCCAACGGACTGCTAGCGAAAGCTTCCCCGTTCCTTCCCCTTGGAGTGAAACCGTTGATAGGCGCGTGCGCACGAAGGCCCAGCCGGCGCCCGTCGCGCTAAGTCCTCCGGCAAACGAAATGGCAAAGCTGATCGCAGATCAACCAGAACCGCAAACTGGAGACGAATACCGCGACAGCGCCATCGGAGGTTTACTGCTGATCTTTTGCCTGATTCTTTTCGCCGTGATTCTTCAGATTGCGATTCGGCAAATGTCGTAGCTTCGAAATGAGCGGATGCTCTTCAAGAGTCGGTACGCCGAATCCCGTCGCACGGGACCATGATTTTTGCCAGCGGACTAAACCGGATTTCAACGCGTCTCGCGAGCGCTGGTAGCGCGCATATACGCGTCCCGCAGTTCCGTCTATGTCGGTTCGGTCGGTTCGAACGTCGGGATCGGTTCGGCCGGTTTGATCGGTTCGGCTGAAAGTACTTGACGCGTTCAGATCGCGTGAGTCGAATTCCCGCGTACGGAGAGGAGTACACCAGTCGGCCTCGGCGGGGTCTAGCGCATCTGGCACGATCTCAATGCTTCAGAAAGGCCACCAAACTCAGGCGAATGGTTCTGCACCTTCAAATGACCAAGTCCCTACCCAATGCGAGCAATCTCACGAAATCGACAGCAGTCCAGCAGCCCATCCCGTTGCCTGGACAGTGTTCTGTGGATCGCTCGATCTCACCGTACGCTACCGCAAACCAGAAGCCTCGTCACCAAGCCACGGGGAGACACATCATGGATCGACTCGTTTCGATCGCATTGCCCGTGCATTCGAGCACTCCCAACTGAGTCGTCGCTCGGCGATATCGGGTGCGTCGCTGGGCGTCGCCGGTGCCCTTGCCGGGTCGGTCATATCCCGAGCGCAGGGTACGCCCACCGCCACCGACTCTCTGGCAGCCGACAATTCCATCCTCTTCGTCCAGACCGCAGCCGGAGGAACCTTCCTGCCCACCACCGAGGCGTCTTCGGAAGCGGGCGATCGCGGTTCCCATGTGCTCACGCTTTCGGGTCACCCCGGCCAGACGATTATCTTCTCGGACCGGCCCCAACGCACATCCGGTCAGGCTCCGACCTGACCCTTCTGGTACAGCTTGGCTTCATGCCGGACAACCCGCCCAACGCTGCGCTGGTGGTTAGCACGCCGGACGGCACGGATGACATCCAGGTGCTGGGGCTGTCGAATCCAACCTACGACGCCGAGGCCGCCTTGCCGATCTATGAAACCAACATCCTGGGCGAGTACACCGGGGAGAACCTGACTCCAGTGGCGGACCGGCAGCAGGACGACGAGCTGGCGTCCGAGTTCGCCCATGCCTCGCTCTTCATCAATGACTGCCCGGACTTGATCTACTGCTGCTACTTGCCCAGTCACTGGCCCGACGGGTGTCCCGTCGGCGGAAGCGACGGCATCCACGTCGGTACCTGTTGGAACAAGGATAGGTGGCAGTGCGATGTCTGCGAGCCGGACTGCGACTTCGGCGTGGAGTGCGATCAAACATATTCGAACTGCAATAACCAGTGTGAAGACCATTACGCTGGGAGATGTCTGCTTCTGCTAATCAGCCGGAGACGCTAACCGGGTCCGTCGTCGTTGCCCAAATCCGGTCACGTTCTTCAAGGCTGAAGTGTTCCCAGTTCTCCATAGCCTCAAGGATGGTCTACATATTGATGCGGAGGCACCCCAAGTCGCTGCGCATTTGCGCGACGTACGAGCTCGGCGAGACGATGGGTTGTTTCCCGGAGGCTCGCGCGGCGTCTCGCTCGTTCGGAGCAAAATCCGATGAGGTGGCGACACTCCTGTCGTGCGGCGATCGTAGCGCAGGGACCTGTGCCCTGCGATCGGCCGCAGGCCGATAAAGGAAGTGCCCAGCAGGCAAGTCAAGGGTGGCAACCAATGCTGATTTCGCATCAAGAGCTTTCCGATCCATGAAAAAGGGTGCTCTGAATCGTCAGGCCTGAAGACAGCCGCAAAGCGTGCGAAGGCCGTCTTCAACGCCCCACCACCTTCTGGCTCTCCTCGCTCAACCGCACAATCGTCCGCGCCATCTCACTCGAATCGCGGATCTCCATCAACGTCCGCTCCTCCTTCAGCTCCTCCGAAAAGAGCACCGGATACCGTCCCGACTCCAGCTTCCGCACGAACCGGATCTCCGCCCGTCGCCGCAGCCTCGGATCCGTCACTTCCGCCAGCTTTTCCAGTTCGCCCAACAGGTCCATGTCGAAACCCAACCATTCTGCGCGACTACTACCTGTACGGCGTGTACAACCAGGATGAGGAGGCAAGTCATGAAAACACTGCATTTCGAAACGGTCATCGACGCCACACCGCAAAAGGTCTGGGACACCATGCTCGGCAATGAGACCTACACCAAATGGGTCAGCGCTTCATGGCCAGGATCGACCTACCGGGGCGAGTGGACGCAGGGCGCGCAGATCCGGTTCAACGGCGCGGATAGCGAGGGCGGCACCCTCGGGGAAGTCATCGAGCTCGACCCGTACGCAAAGGTCGCGGTGGAACACATTGCCGTCCTGCTCGAGGATGGCAGCGAAGACCGCGAGAGCGACATGGCCAAAGAGTGGATCGGCTCTACCGAAACCTATACCTTCACCGGCGACAACGGCGCGACCAGACTCGCAGTCGACATCACCACCGCCCCAGAATGGGCAGGGATGTTCGAAGAGGGTTGGCCGCCTGCGCTGGTTGCGCTCAAACAACTCGCCGAGCAATAGGCGACACCAAATGTCCTAGCTTGGCGCGCCGAACTGCTGCCGGATGAAGTCTCGGTATTGGGCCAAGGCAAGGTCTCCGTCGATCAAGAGCTCTACCTCGACCTCGCTGAACGGAGACCAGGGATACTCCATCATCATCGTCGCCAGGGTGGCGTCGTCCGGCGCATTGACGATGCCGCAGCCGCCTCCCCCGGCGACAAAGAAGTCAAAGCTTTCCATGATCGGTTTGTACCGCGCGCGCCAGTCAGCAAAGGCGTCCATCAGCGGTGACATCATTTCGGGTGGCGGTGGAAACTTGGGTCGACTAATGATGATCACGCGCATGGGGGACTCCTTCGTGAATGATGCGACAACGATTTGGTGAACGCTCACCGGGAGACACCATCAACATACACCCATGCACTGCCCTGTCAAGACCCGGCCGCCCGAGAATCCGTTCGTAGCGGTTCCGCTTCCCTGTCCTGCGGTCACCTGCGCACCCAGTCATTCGTGCGTAGCGCAGGACCTCCGTGTCCTGCGATCGGCCGCAGGCCGATAACACCGGTTCCTGACAATTCACTCCATTGCCAGAAAGCCCTGCCTCGGAGATGTGAGTCCCTGGCTTCAGTCTGGTCCCGACTCCCGCCGGCGCAACCTGAACGCATGCGGCCAACCAGCATGCGTCTCGTTCGCGAGCTCCCCGGTACGCCGCGAAGACTCGAACGAGCGAGCCATCCGTATCTCGCACAGATACGACCGGTGCGGCACCGAGCCGCTCACCGGATCGGCGGCGTCGCTGCTCACGATCAGGTTCAGGTTCGCGCCTTCCGGGCCGAACGGGTCGTAGCCCGGCTCGTCCAGCTCCGCGCATCCCTGCCACCAGCCATGTTGCCCATGTGTTGGGTAGATTGAGCAACGACCATGGAAACCTCCGCCGAAACCAGTCTCGGCTGCGGTCCCCATCCTACTCCTGCCCAGACGTCCGCGCATCGCCGGTTGATGAGATGGACTCATGACCTGCTCGGCTGTCGACTGTCACTGCGCTCTGCACAGCACGCGGCGCGAGCCGATCGACTCGCGCCGCATGTGCCGTGTGGATTCGGGATCGCGAGCTCAGGCTCCCGGAACGCTTTCGAGGTCCTTCACCTGGCTGCTCCGACGTCGAGAACAAAGGACGTGTCATCCCATGACCAGCAGAATTCACGTTGCCAGAACACCTGCAACGGTCTACCCCGCGGAGTAGACGTACCAGTCGCACACGATCTGCTGACCGGCATTCACCGTGAACAGTGGAATCGCGTCACCCGCCACCAGCGGGCTGTCGAAGAGCACCGAGCCATCGGTCTGGTCGGAGCAATAGGCATAACCTGCGGTCGCGCCGTTCAATTCCGGATCGGCCGACAGAATCACCTGGTCGATCGAGTCCAGATCGACCTCCGCAACGCCGACGCCGGCATCGTCAGTAGCAAAGGCAAGCGGCTCAGTTTGCTGACTGCTCAGCGACAAGCTTTCGCCGGCAAGCGCGTTGCCATGACAAGCCTCGTAGAGCCCGAGATCGGAATTCACGTCATCGATCGGGCAATTGGCCAGATGCACCGTGATCACGATCGGGCCTGTGGACGCGTCCTCGGCCGCAGCCGATTGCATCCCGGTGAGCGACACGCCGAGCGCGCACATGAGCGCCAGGGCGAGCAGGAGTCTTCGCATCGTTTCCCCCCTTTTGCGAAGGCATATCGGTTTGTGCGGAGACGGACAGCGGGACCGCTGGTGCTTCTTCTTTACCCGATTTGCTGCGCTTCGTCAACGGCCTGAGAGTCACAACCCGCGCGTACGTACGCAGGCCGAGGGGCCGCCAGAGCTGGTCCGAGAGCATGAGAACAGCCGGTCAGCTCGCAGGCGCGGCGCTGGGCAACTCGATCGACTGTGCGTAGTTGAAGATGTTCAGGGGGTCCCAGCGGGCCTTGACCCGTTGAAGCCGGGGATAGTTGTCCTTGTAATAGAGGGTTGGCCAGTCGACCAGGTCGACATCGGGGTAGTTCACATAACAGCCGTCCATGACTGCATCCGGCATCGGGCCCTGTTCGCCGTACATCGCGGTATAGAACGACCGAATCCACTCCAGATTGGCATCGTCATCAGCGGGATCGGTCCAGTATGTCTGGAACTGCAGCTTGAGGATCGACGAACGTTGCGGCACGGCGGTCGCCGCGGGATCGACCGCGTTGATCTGGCAGCCATAGCCGTCGATTCCCAGGACCGCCTGGGGACTGGAAAAGTTCGAATGCAAGAAGTACTCGAGCATGACGTCGATCTGCGCGTCCGGGAACGGTTCGATCATGTAGGACGATTTGTATTTCCCGCGCTGCTCCGGTCCGCTGCCGCTCGAGTTCCTGGTTGCTTCGAGCCAAGGGAGGGTGGAGAAGTCCGACGACTGCGCGAGAAGATGGGGAAGCGCCCGCACGCCGGAATTCGCGCTCGGCGCCGGCAACCCGGCTTCGACCGCCTGCGCATACTGATCCAGCAGGTCGGGTTGGTCGCCAACGTATTGTCCGAAGAGTCCGATCTGCCCGCCGGCTTGCGGAACCGCGAGTCCGGGGAAGAGACCCTTGAACGGGCTGTCCACGCCGCTGTTCTCGGCCATGAAGTTGCCGTAGTTTTGCACCAGCGTGCGGAACCCCGTTTCGCCGAGGGCCGGCCAGTCGAAGGCGTGGAAGAAGATATGCGCCTGTTCGGGCGCGGGCGGTAGATCGCGCATGAGGAAGCGGGTCACGATCCCGAAGTTCCCGCCGCCACCGCCGGTGTGACCCCAGAGCAGATCCTGCTCGTCCGGGTCGGAGGAGTTCTTGCTGGCAACGATCGTTTCGGCGCGTCCTTCGGCGGTGACGTACACGATTTCCACCGCGTCGAGATAGTCGACGGTCAACCCGTACAACCGCGAAAGTAGCCCATACCCGCCACCGGAGATGTGGCCGCCGGCGCCGACCGTGCCGCAGGTTCCACCCGGAATCGTGACGCCGTACTGTTGAGCGAGCGTGGTGTAGACATCCATGAGCCGCGCGCCGGCATCGATCACGTATCGGCCAGACGCATCCTTCGTCACCCCGTTCATCTGCGACATATCGACGATCACTCCGCCGTTGTTGCCAACTGCGAAATCCTCGTAGCAATGCCCACCGCTGCGGACGGTGATGCGCAACTGTTTGTCGACCGCATCCTGAACGACCTGCTGGACCTCGGGGGTTGTGCTGCACAGCGCGATATAGGCGGGCGATCCCACCCAGCGGAGATTGAAGCCATGCCGCAGATCCGCGTAGCGCGGATCGGATGGGTAGACCAGCGCTTCGGGCAGGGGCGTTCCTTGCGCGAACGATCCAAAACCGGTCGTGTGCGCGGCAACCGCTCCGATAGCGACGCTTCCGGCACGCAGCAACGTTCGCCGGTTCGTGGTGTGGTCCATTGGCTGTGATCCTCCATTCTTCCGCAGGTCGCCCAGGGAAGACGAGCGGCCGAGCCTGTGGGAACCGGATTCGATCCGGTAGGCTAGCACGTTCCCAGGGCATGCCCGGAGGGGTGTTGCGGCACGATGGTGAGCCGTTACTCGATCAGGCGCTTCGCAGTACCATGGATCGGCGCTCGATTCTGAGACCGCCAAGTTGTGACGCGAATGACTTCCCAAGCAGGAGACTCCATGACAACGAACGCCTATCTCGACAATACCGGCCGAGACGATCTCCTCTCCGGTGGGGTCAAGATGATTCCCATCGACACCCCGAAAGGGGAGTTCAAGGTCTGGACCAAGCGCGTCGGGAACAATCCCACCAAGAAGCTCCTGCTGCTGCATGGCGGCCCCGGTTCGACCCATGAGTACTTCGAGGTCTTCGATAGCTATCTCCCCGCCGCGAGTATCGAGTACTACTACTACGATCAGCTCGGGTCCTTCTATAGCGACCAGCCGGACGATCCTGACCTGTGGGAGATCGACCGCTTCGTCGACGAAGTGGAACAGGTTCGCCAGGCGCTCGGACTCGACAAGGACAATTTCTATCTGCTGGGCTCGTCCTGGGGCGGGGTGCTGGCGATGGAGTACGCGCTCGCCCACCAGGAGCACATCAAGGGCCTCATCATCTCCAACATGATGGCCAGTGGATCGGCCTACAACACCTATGCGCATGAGGTCTTGATGCCGGCTATGGATCAGGACGCGCTGGCCGAGATCAAAGCGTTCGAAGCCGCGGAGGATTACGAGAATCCGCGTTTCATGGAGCTCCTGATGGAGCACCACTACGTCCATCATGTCTTGCGCATGCCGGCGGAGGAATGGCCCGACCCGGTCAATCGCGGTCTCGGGCATATCAATCCCAAGATCTACATCCCTATGCAGGGACCGAGCGAACTCGGCCTGGGCGGCAAGCTGCTCGATTGGGACCGCACCGGCGATCTCCCGACGATCGAGACGCCAACGCTCGTCATCGGCGCCCAGTACGACACGATGGATCCCGCCCACATGCGATGGATGGCCGAAACGTTACCCAACGGACGCTTTCTCTCTTGCCCAACTGGCAGCCATCTGGCCATGTATGACGACTACGAGACCTACCGGGACGGTCTGATCGACTTCATCGACGATGTCGATGCGGGCCGCTTTCCCACGGAGTAGGGGGAGCGCAGCGCCGATCTCGAACACACTGAAACGGCCGCCCGATCGGGCGGCCGTTTCCTGAATGATGTTCCTCTCGACCCTTTGGCGGTCTACTCCTCGGGAGTGGGCGCCTCGGACGTTTGATCTTCTCTCAACTTCCGGCTGGCCCAGAAGGCGGCTGCGGCGCCCAGCGCGGCAGCGCCAAACCAACCGCTTCCCTTCTGCGAGTCGCCACTGCCCGTAGCTGGCAACGTGGTGACTGGTCCCGAGCTTGGCTTGGGTGGCGCAGGTGGCTTCGGCGGCTTCGGTGTCGGACAGCAGTCCGCCGAGCACGATCCGTTCTTGCAGCAGCACGTGCCGTCGGCGCAGTCCTTGTCGCTCCAGCACGGGCACGAGCAGAATCCGTCGTCGCAGTAGCAGCCATCCGCGCAATCCGCATCGGCGCAACACTCGAGACAGACCAGACCGTACTTGTGGCTATCGCAACAGACCAGGCCGTCGCAGCAGTTGAGCTGCGGGGTGCTGTCGTCTGCTGCGGCGACTTCCATGGGGAAGCAGGCGCCGTAGAGCTCGACGCCGGTCGGCCGGCACGAGAACTCGAAGCAGGTCCCGCAGTCGCCGCAGTTGACCGGATCGGGTAAGTCGTAATAGCAGCACTCGTACCCGCTGACGCAGTAGTTATCACAGCAGATTTCGCCCTTGCCGCAGTCGTAGTTGTCGCGGCATTGGAAGCAGTAGCCGTCGTCAGTGCAGTACCCGCCGTCGCAGTCCTTGTCATCGCAGCACTCTCGATGGCAGACGCCGCCGCAGCAGTACCCGCCGTCGCAGTCCCAGTCACCGCAGCATTCGGCGCAAGAGCCGCTCTTGGATTTCTCGTCGTAGCAGCAGACGAGCCCGTCGCAGCAGTAGCCGTTCAGGTTATCGGACGGCAGGACATCGTTGCACCAGTCACCCAGGACCCCGCAGCAACCCTCATGCTCGTACGCGCAGTACTCGCCGTGGCAGCAAGTCTCGCCTTTGTCGCACCGGTACCGGCAGTGGCCGTCGTAGCAGTCTTCGCAGTCGCCGCAGTCTTCATAACTGCAGCATTGCGCGCAATAGCCGCCGTTGATCACTCCGGCCGGCCCGATCTCCTCGAGGGTGCAGCATTGCTCGTCCCCGCCACAGGCGTATTCGCACCAACCGCCGTTGCAGCGATGGCATGGCGGGCATTGGTAGTCCTCGCAGCATTGCACGCAATAACTGCTCGAGTCGCTGCCAGCGGCAACGGAGTGGCCGCAGGAATCGATCGCGCAGATCGGCGCAGTGCCATCGGTCTGATCGAAGCAGCTCAGGCAGTACCCGCCGTAGCAGGTATGGCACGAACCCCACTTGGCGCAGTCACTGTCGTCACAACAGTATCCGCACGTGACCCGGTGCTTGTCATCGACACAGCACTCTTGATTGATGCTGTGACAGAACTCACAGTCGATGACGGGCTCACAACTCGGATCGTCGCGGCAGCATTCGGCGCAGGTGAAGTATCCGGTCTTTTCATCGACGCAGCACTCCAGCTCGGCGTAATCGCACACGGGATAGCAAACACCATCCAGGCTGCAGATCTCGCAGACGGAGCACTCGCTGTCACTGCAACACGAGTCTTCCTGGTCGGGTATGCAGTAGACGCCGCAACAGCGCCAGCCCGGTTCGCAACAAAGCGTCTCGCATGGCGTCCACCCTTCGCCACAGACAAGCGCGGGCGGGGCAGTGGCCGGATCGGCCGGTGTGCCTTCGACGACCGCCGGTTCTGCCGGCGGATCCTGGGCTGGTGGCACTTCTGCCGGCGGAGTTTCCGCCGGTGGTGCTTCTGTTGGCGGAGGTTCTGCTGGCGGTGCTTCCGCTGGTGGCGGTTCGCCTTCGACGACCGGCTGTTCCGCTGGTGGAATTTCCTCTACAACCGGTTCCTGACTCGGCGGTGCCTCCTCGATCGGTGGTTCTTCGTCCTGCGCGAACGTCTTGCCAGCGCCTCCCAAGGCAACGCCGCCAATCAGTCCGCCCAGTAGCCCTTTCAGCACAAGGCGACGTGACGCTCCCGCCGCGAGGGAACGCGCCAGTAAATCGAAGCGCCTATCGTCCATACGAGTGTGCCCTCCTGAATTCCCTGAACATCGACGAAGTGAACCCTGGGACATTCCGACGGAACCACGTGTGTTATGTCTGTAGGTCGCATCGTACACCGAAACTCCTGTTATGGGAAGTAGGCTTCTTTGCTGACCGGGGGCAATTTTTCCGGAATGATTCGGTGGCTGATGCGCAATTGGATGGCGCATTGCGCGTTTTTGCGCAGGGGCGAGATCTGCGCGCAGGTAGCCGGCGCGCTTTCGGCGATCTCCGCTGAATCGTACGAAGCTTCTCGACTCAGAAACGCACTGGTCGCGCTGGGCGAACGCGGGTTATTCGCGGGTCCCGATCGTCAGCATGCTGGGAAACTCTCCGCCGAAGAGGATCGACCGGCGGGACCTGCCGTCCGTCGGGGTCACATCGAAACGGGGAAAGGACATCGCGGCCACATCGATCCCCAGGCGATGGCCCGGCAGCACCACATGCCCCACATGGCCGAGGTCGATGTGGAAACACGCCGGTTCGCCAGGAACCAGATGCGTGCGCGCGATTCCATCGGCCAGGTAGCGGCTCGATCCACGGTGGTCGATGTCCACCAGGGTCACATGCACATCGCCGATCTCCCGATCCGAGGTCGACCAGATGTCCGCCGTCACCGGTCCCAATAGCCACCGTGGTTCGCTTTCGGCTTCGGTCGCAAAGCGGACCACATCGGGCCGTTTCGCACGCGCGTTCTGCCAGCGTGACCCAACCGGCAGGAGGTAGAGCGCGCAGCAGAGCCGGCCACCTTCGGTTGGGGTAGGGTCGTCTGGAGCGGTGGTGAAGACCGCTTCACCGGATCCAATTCCAAGGTCGCTCAAGGTTCCATGGGCGTCCAGCGCCAGCTCGATCGGTTCGACCGGTGGTGGCCAGGCGTCGAAGCTCTCCCAACGATTGATTCCGGTAATGAACATGCGGTTCGCCGGCCAGTCCGGTTCCGAGCCTTCATGCAAGAGCCAGTCGAACCACTCCCGCTGCGCTGCGGTGAGGTCGAACGCCGCGCGCGGCCCGAAATCGAACGTGCCCGATCCCGATGCGAGCGGCATCGGTCCGTGATCCCACGGACCCATCACGAAGCGGTGCTGGCTCCCCGCGTTGCCGCCTGCCAGCGCGGCGTGCAGCGCAAAAGAGCCATGATGGAAGAGGTCGTACCATCCGCCGATCTGCAACGCCGGCGCCGTGCTTTCCTCGACGCCGAATCCCGATTGGGCCGCCCAGTACGCAGCATCGTCTCGTTTGCTCACCCAGTCGCACAGCCATTGCCCGGAGGGTTGCCGGAAGAGGGGATTGTCCAAAATCGGAACGCGTGTGGTTTCGCTCCAGTGTTCCAGCGCGTCAAGCAGCGACGATGGATCGAGCGTGCGCCGATCGGAACTCGCCAGCCCGAGTGCCCAGGAGAGGTCGAATCCCAGGCAAAGCGCATCGCCTTCGTAGACCCAGCCAGTGCGCGCGTCGATCGTGGTGACTCCGGGCACCCATGCTTTCAGGGCGTCCGGGCGCTCTTTGGCGGCCAGCACCTGCACGAACCCGACATAGCTCGATCCGGTGGAACCGACCTTGCCGGTCGACCATGGTTGCTCCGCGCACCAGGCGATCGAATCGACCCCGTCCTGCCCTTCGTTGACGAACGGGTAGAAGTCGCCGTCAGAGGCGAAGCGTCCGCGCACGTCCTGCACCACGACCGCGTATCCCGCGGCCGCCAGTTGCACCGCGTTCATCTGCATGCCGAAGGAAGATCCGAGCTGCCGGTCGTATGGCGTGCGAATGATGACTACTGGCCATCTGTCGCCTCCCGCTGGGCGGAAAACATCGGCCGCGAGCTTCACCCCATCCCGCATGGGAATGGAAACGTCGTAATCGATCGTGACCGAACGCGTCTTGCGGGGCCAATTCGCCATGAACGATCTTCGCCTCCCAAATTCTCACGCCGCACACGATCGTCGATCTGACCACCGTGCAGCATCGATCGTCTCCGGACTCCGGACTCAGGGCTCAGCACCCTGGACCCGCTACGCACACGCCGGGCTATTCGGATCCCAACGGTTGAACCTGGGCGTGTCCTGCTCGGCCAGCGCGCGACGGGCTTCATGCCAAAGCGCGTTCCACGCTTCGGCGTCGTGGAGCTCGGTTTCCGGATTCGCCTGGCTGCGGGCGACGAATCCCGGGAACGCTTCGCGCCCGGTTGGCTGGCCGATCGGGTTGTACCGCAGGTCGAAGCTGATGCGCACCTCATCGCTGGTGTTGCGCAGCGAGCAGTGCATCGTCTCCTTGGTCATGAAAAGCGCCGAACCGGCTTTCATCGGCATGGGCACCACTTCGCGCCCGTCGATGATCTGCTGCCGGATATGGACGCCCACCCCTGCGGCGTTCTCACGTGTCGCCGGGCAGTGCTGCACGAGTCCTTCCTGGTGGCTTCTGGGCGCGACCGCGAGACAGCCATGCCGTTCCGAGGCGTCCCGCAATGGGAACCAGACCGTGATGATGTCGCTCTCGTCCGCTTCGGCAGTGATGACGCCCTGGTCCTGATGCCAGGGTGTCGCGCCCACCTGGGCAACCTCGTAGTCCGCGAGTTTCTCGAAGGTCTTCGATTCGGGTGGCTTGATGCGGATGTGTTGCACGGGGTTGGAGTAGATCTCCGGCCCGATCAGCGATTCGATGGCATCGAGCAGGCGAGGATTGCGGATCATGTCGAAGACCGCCGGCCCCGCCCAGAATGGCGTCTCATGGGTCACGCCGTTCTGCGGCAGCGAGAAATCGAAGTACTGCGGATGCACCGTGCCGCTTTCCTCGTAGATTCGGATCAATCGGTCGGAGAAGGGGAGATCGGCATAGGTCGAGGCAATCTTGCCCTGGGCGTAAAGATCGTTCGCCAGGGTGTCGAGCACACCAGCATATTCGGCCAGAATCGGGGCGATGTCTTCTTCCGGGTCGAACAGGTTCTCGACCAGCAGATACCCTTCGGTGTGAAACTGCTCGACTTGTTCCGCCGTCAATCCGCTCATTTCGTCCTCCCCGTCTCGTGACCGTCAGCGTCGCGCAGGACAACTGTGTCCTGCTGGATCGAACGTCTTGTTCTCACCGGTAGGATAAAGAAATACCCTTCCAGCGTGAGGATGGTTACCCCAGAACGTGCGCATCCAGGAACGCGTTGCGGAACTTGCCGTTCGGATCGAGCCGCGCGGCCAGCGCGCGGAAATCGGCCATTTTCGGATAGCGCGGCGCAAGCTCTTCGGCAGTGGCCACAAAGAGCTTGCCCCAATGGGGACGCGGCGCATACGGGGCCAATGCAGCTTCGATGACGGGAAGCACGTTGCGCGGAATGTCGTGATCGAGCTCGAAGGCGTAGTGCAGGCAGATCGTCTCGCGCTCGTATGATGAGCTGAGCCAGAGATCGTCTGGCGCGACGCTGCGCACCTCGGCGGCCAGAATGTAGGGCCGGGTGAGCGCTTCGAGCTCGCGCAACGCCTTGATCGCGTCGACCGCGTGCCTTCGTTCGATCATGTACTCGGCTTGCATCTCGTTGCCGGCATCGGTGAGCGCATGCAGCTTGAAATGCGGCAGCCGATCGCACCACGCTCCTACCGCACCGAGCTGATCGGTGCAGACCGTGCCGTCCAACCGCGGCACTGGATGGGTTTGCTCCGTCGCGGCGCGCGCGCCGAACAACTCCGGTCTGGGTTGCCAGGCATCGTCCTCAGCCACGCGGGTCTTGACCCAGAGCTCGTTGATGGTGGGGCCGTAGTCGCAGAAGAGGCTGACACTGTCGCCGCTGGCCATGATTTCGTCGAAATGGGCGTAGAGCACGTCCCAGTCGAGATCGAGAAAGACCTCTTGCCGCATCCGGTAGCTTGGTTGCAAATCGAGCGTGATCCGGGGAACGATGCCCAGCGCGCCCACATGCACCACCAGACCGGGAAAATCGGCATCGCCCCGTTGGGAGCGGACGATATCGCCGTCGGCGGTGATGAGTTCCATCGCCGAAACCGCGGTTGCCAGATTGCCCAGGTTGTCGCCGGAACCATGGGTGGCCGTGGCGACCGCGCCACCGACGGTGATGTGTGGCAGCGAGGCCGTGTTGTGGATTGCCAGACCTTCGGCTTCCAGCGCCACCAGCAGTTCGGCGTAGCGCATGCCCGGATTGATCGTCACGGTCATGGCGTCCCGGTCGATCTCCACCGGCATTGGCAGGTTCGCCAGGGAGACGATCACCGCCGAGTCTGCGATCCCATTGAAGCAATGGCGCGATCCCACGGCATGAATTCGCTCGGCATCGGCCACCATCCGGCGCAGTTCGTCCAGCGAGGCTGGAGAGCGGGCCTCCGGTGCGGTGAACGTGAACGCGCCAGACCAATTCGTGTAGGGAACCGACATCGTGCTCTCCGCGTGCGTCGCTCTTCGGATGCGCAGGATGTCTCGACGCGCATCCAGGTAAGGATGGGAACTGCCGGAAGCATACCGTCTGCGTTCGATAGCCGGGGATGCGCTGCTTCGCGCAGGTGTGATCGTCCCCGATCGCGCGCAGGCGGTATCCTGAATGAACGTCGTTGTCGTGCAGACTGGCGTTTGCCGCTGCAACTCGTCTTCGTATTAGAAGGAAGCATGCCCACGTCCTACCCCAACTTGTCCAACATCTCGATTCTCGATCTTGCCTCGGTCGGTGAAGGAGAGACGATTGCCGATAGCTTTGCCGGGAGCGTGCGGCTGGCGCAGCTGGCCGAGCAGGCTGGCTACAAACGCGTCTGGTATGCGGAGCATCACAGCATCGAATCGATCGCGTCGTCGGCCACATCGGTGCTGATCGCGCATATCGGCGCGCAGACCTCGACCATTCGCCTCGGCGCGGGCGGCATCATGTTGCCCAACCATGCGCCCATGCTGATCGCCGAGCAGTTCGGCACGCTGGAAACGCTCTATCCGGGCCGTATCGATCTTGGGCTTGGCCGTGCGCCCGGCAGCGATCAACTGACCGCGCGTGCGTTGCGGCGCGATCCCATGTCGGCCGAGCGGTTCCCGCAAGATGTGCTCGAACTGCAAGCCTGGCTGAGCGATGAAAGCCCGTTCGAAGGGGTGCAGGCGCTCCCCGGCCAGGGCACGCGTGTTCCCATCTATATCCTCGGATCGTCGACCTTTGGCGCGCAACTGGCCGCCCAGCTCGGCTTGCCGTATGCCTTTGCGTCGCATTTCGCGCCCCGGCTGCTGCATTCCGCCATCGACATCTATCGCCGCAGCTTTCAGCCCTCGGAACAGTTGGCCGAGCCCTACGTCATTGCCGGGGTGGGCGTGCTTGCCGCTGAAACCACCGAGGTCGCGCTGGCGGAACTGGCGCTGGTGCGCCGCAACTGGGCGCGCGAGATCCTCAGCCGCGGCGGCGGTCCGAAACTGACCTTTGAAGAGGTCGACGCGCTGCTCGGCACTCCGCGCGCAGCCATGGTGGACGAAATGCTCCACTTCACCGCGGCAGGCGATCCGGCGGATGTCGCCCGTTATCTCGACGAGTTCCAACGGTTGACCGGAGCGGACGAGCTCATCACCGCGCATCGGGCGTTGTCTGTCGAAACCCGGCTGCGCTCGGTCCAGTTGACCGCGGAGGCGCTCGACCTGACGCCAATCACGCCGGCGTTCTGAGGCGCATGCTTCTGACCGGCGGGGGTGTGGAATCGGTCTATGAGGCGCTCGGTTCGCGTTCGCCGCGAGGCTGGCCGCGGCTGCGGCGGCGCATCATCTCGGTGATGATGATCATGCGCTGGGCTTCTTCGGTGCCCCCGCCGATCGTTCCGCTCAACCCATCGAGCATCGCCATGGGGAGGCGCGATCCTTCCTGCAACCCGTAGCTCCCACATGCCTGGATGGCGTTGATGCCGGTTTCCACGCCCACGCGCATCGCCTGCAGCTTGAGCGCGGCGGCTTCGAGCGTGACGTCCTCTCCCCGCGCGAACCGCTCCAGGGTTCGTTGCGCGAAGGCGCGGATCGTCTCGATCGCAATTTGCATCTCGGTCAGCCGGTATTGCATGAACTGTTGCCGGATCAGCGCCTGTCCGCTGCCGGAACGCGAGCGCGCAAAGGCGACCGACTCCGCGGTAACGCGGTCCATCATGCCGATGGCCGGGTAGGCGCCAAGGATCTTTTCCGCGGTCAGCACCTTGCGTAGCGCGTTGTTGACTCCGCCGACAGGCCGGAAGACATGATCTGCCGGTATGCGCACATGCTCGAAGACGATTTCCGCGACAGGCGACGTGCGCGCGCCCGCGGGCGCCAGCGTCGGACCCACCGATACCCCCTCGAGATCACGATCGACAATCGCCAGCACCAACCGGCCCTCTTCGTCTTTCGCAAGCGCCAGGATCACTGCCGCAAACGGAGCGTTGGTGATATGCCACTTGCGTCCGGTGACTGTGCACCAATCGGATGAGCAGTGCACGACCCGTGTCGACGGGTTCAGCGCGTCTGTGCCGCCGTGCGGCTCGGTGACCGCGAAGGCCAGGATCTCTTTCCCGGAGCAGAGCCGGTCGAGATACCGGTTCCGGACCGTCTCCGATGGGCAGCGGTCGATCAGGCCGAGACCGAACACACCGTGAACGGCGACCGAGATCATGAAGCCACCATCCAGGGTGGCATAGGTGACCCCTTCCATCACCTGGGCGAGAAAGAGCGCGCCCGCTTCGAGTCCTTGGCCGCGGGAGGTGGCAACGGACTGCACACCTTCGCGGCCGAGCTCATCCCAAAGCGCCTGGGGAAACTCGCGCGCTTGCCAGCACCGGTAGACCTCGGCGGCGTGGCGTTCGCCGATGGCGCGAAAGTGGTCGTAGATCTGCCGATTCTCGTCCACGGGTCCTGGCCTTCACCTTCTGGCGGCGTATCGAGCAAGAACAGGGGCACTACCAGGAGATATGCGTTGTCTGATGAACGTAATCTAGCCGAAATATCACGCCGGGCCAACTGGCACTTTGGGCCGTCGCGTCGTGTCTGGTCACCACAACCAGAAACGCCCCTGGTCGAGTGAACCAGGGGCGTTGCGTGGAAGACTGGCTGGACGTGCTGGGCTACAGCACGCTGGCGATATAGTCGCTATGGATGTAGCCAAATTGGCCGTTGTAGCGCACCCGGCCCCAGCTGCCGGCGGGTCCGGCATAAAGCTCGATCTGGGCGCCCGACGGGACCACCGCCAGCACCTCATAGCCCGTGCCTCCACCGGCGCGCAGATTCACCGTCGCGGTCGTGACGCCCATACCGGTATAGGCCGGCATATCCGATCCTTCGTCGTAGTCCATGATGAGGAAATCGTCGTGCACCCAACCGAACTGGCCGTTGTAGTTCACCAGCCAGAAGTAGTACCCATAATCGTCGTAGACGTCGACCACCGCGCCAGCTGGAATCACCAGCTTCACACCGTAGCTCATCCCCGCGCCCGAGCGCATGTTGACCGATGATGTCGTCTTGGCCTGGCCGCGATAGGCAGCATTGTTGGGATTGCCGCTGCCGGAGCTATCGCCGCTGCCGCCAGTCAGATAGTCGCTCTTGGCCCAGCCGATGCTGCCGGAGTAGGAGACCTTGGTGAAACCGTTCTGCTGCTCGCCCTGATCGCCCACCGCGGCGCCGGCCGGGATGACCAGCAGCACCGAGCCGGAGAGACTCGGCTGCGAGCGAAGATTGAGCGCCGAGGTGGTGTACAGCTTTTCGGGTCCGGCCGAGGCGAGGGTGCTGTTGGTCAGGACACCCACGGCGCCAAGCGCGGCCGCGCCGCCTGCCAGTTGCTTGAGAAACGATCGCCGAGTAACTCTGCGCTGATCGAAGCGTGCGGTCATTGTGATTGCCATTACTTTCTGCCTGAAGCGTTTGCGATCGCCCGCGATGGGCGACCGGCTGAT
Organism: Thermomicrobiales bacterium; assembly: GCA_041390825.1. Taxonomy (NCBI): domain Bacteria; kingdom Pseudomonadati; phylum Thermomicrobiota; class Thermomicrobia; order Thermomicrobiales; species Thermomicrobiales bacterium. Next base: position 82,097 of record JAWKPF010000006.1, on the reverse strand, counting down.
CCATTAGCCGGGTCCGGTGGTTCCGGACAGAACTCCTCCATGTATCTGCTCGAAATCCGTTCGATCCGCGCGCCCCTTTCTCCCCTTCGATGCTCGATCGTGTGCCCTGCGGTCACATCCGATGACAACGTCATGGTAGTCAGCGTATGCAGGACTGCCCATTCACGTTTCGACGTATTTCCTGGAGAGGCGGGTTCGCTGCGGAATTGCGTAGCCGCCCGTACGGGCATCGGTAATTCCGCAGCAGGGTCCGTGAGGATCAGGCGATGACGGCCGGGAGGATCCAACCTTCGATGAAGGGACGGACGATGGAGATGGGACTGGGCGGATCGTCGAACCCTTTCAGCACCACGACCACGAGGTCGAGCGCCGGCACGACATAGAGATAGTTGCTGCCGAAACCCAACCCGAAATAGGCGTGGAAGCCGTTGCCGTCGTCGATCACCCACCACTGGTACCCATACCCGGCATAGCCGGTCGAGTCACCCTGCAGATGGAACCGGGTCGCCTCGGGGAACCACCCCTCTGAAACGAGCGATTGGTCACCCCATTGCCCATTGCGCAGCGAGAGCAATCCGAACTTCGCGACATCCCGGGGTGTCAGCTCGACACCCGAGCCCCCTGAGACGACCCCTTCCGGCGCGCGCCGCCATCGCGGTTTGGCGATGCCCAGTGGCGCCCACAAACGGCGGTCGGCGTAGTCGGCCAGATCTTCGCCGGCAAGCTCCTGAACGATGACCCCGAGCAGGTGACTGCCGCCGGTGTTGTAGGCATAGAACGTGCCGGGTTCGTAGACCACTGGCAGGCTCAGGGTGAGTTCGGTCCAGTTCGGCGCGGCTGTGAGCGTATACCAGTCGGTGCTGATGTCCCACGCCCAGCCGCTGCTCATGGTGAGGATGTTCTCGATCGTGATGCCCGCGGTGCGCGGATCGGCATTGGCGGGGATCAGGTGAGGGATCGTTTCCCCGATGGTGCTGCTCAGGGAAAGGAGCCCGTCGTCGATCGCCATGCCGATGAGCGTTCCGGTGACGCATTTGGTGATCGAACGCACATTGACCGGATCGTCGATGCCGTAGTCGTCACCGAAGTAGCGTTCGTAGGCCAACCCGTTGTTGCGCGCCACCACGATGCCGGTGATATCCGGCATGTTGACCGCGGCGTAATCGCCAGCGGCGATCAACTGCGCATCCGACAGCCCGACCTCGCCGGGACTGACCAGCGTCCAGTCCGGATCGGGAAGCGGCGCCAGATCTTGCGCGCGCGTCACGCCACGCGCAACCAGGGGGAGTGAGCCAAGAGCGGCCAGCAGCGTCCTGCGGGAGAAGGTTTGTAGCATAGTGAAACCCCGGACGGACAACGGAACGAGCGTCAGACTGCAAGCGTACCTGCGCCGGCTGGGTGTAGGCTGAGAGTCCGGCGTTCGGTCTTGAGCGATGGCCAGAAAGGGCGAGAATCCGATGCGCATGCAGCCACTCGAACCTCACCCAATCGCCGCCACGTCGACCGCGGTGACGGCGTTCGTCGGGAGAACTCGCCGCGGACCGCTCGATCGCCCGGTGCAGGTCGACAGCGCCGCCGAGTTCGGCGCCATATTTGGCGGACTCTGGGACGAGAGCCCGCTCAGCTTTGCGGTGCAGCACTTTTTCGAGAATGGTGGCCACTCTGCGCTCGTCGCGCGGGTGGCCGCGCGAGACGCAACCGAGTTCACCCCCGGCAGCCAGATCGATGATGCGGATCTGGTTCCCGCCGGCGGACGTGACACCCGGCAAGGAATCTATCTCCTCGAGCACAAGCCGAACTTCGATCTCCTGGTCATTCCTCCGTTTGCCTGGGACCGAGACCCTACTCCTTCGACCTGGAGCGCCGCTGCCGCGTATTGCCGGGAGCGGCGCGCCTTCCTGCTGATCGATCCACCGGTTGGAAGCGCATCGGGAGCGGTCGATACCGTGGGCATAGGGCTTGCAGCATTGCTGAAGTCCTTGCCGCAATCGAGCGCGGCTGCGCAGAACGCCGCGTTCTTCTATCCACGGGTGACCGCGAAGAATCCGTTGACGCAGCAAACGCAGCCATTCGCGCCTGCGGGCGCGATTGCCGGAATGATGGGCCGCATCGACGCGGTTTCCGGCGTTTGGACGAGCCCGTCCGGGAACGCCGCAACCATTCGCGGAGCGGTCGGGCTCGAACGCGACCTCACCCAGGCCGAGCGCTCCGCTCTCGCCAGTCTCGGCGTGAACTCCCTTCGAACCGTCCCGCCCGTTGGGGTGGTGTCCTGGGGTGGCCGCACGCTTCAGGGCGCCGATGGGCTTTCGCCCGAATGGAACTACGTCTCTGTGAAGCGACTGGCGCTCTTCATCGAGAAAAGCATCGACGAGGGCACCCGGTGGGCCGTCTTCGAGCCGAGCAACGAGCGGCTCTGGTCGCGCATCCGGTCAGATGTCGGCGAGTTCCTCCACACGCTCTTCCGGCAGGGAGCGTTTCAGGGCCATACGCCGGACGACGCGTTTTTCGTCCGCTGCGGTCTGGACACGATGACGCAGGCGGACATCGAGCAGGGCATCCTGAACATCCAGGTTGGCTTTGCTCCCATCCGCCCGGCCGAGTTCGTGATCCTTCCGTTTCGCCACATGATCGGTTCGACGCCGTGACCAGCTACCACCGAATCGCCGCGTAGCCGCAGCCCACCGTGGCTGCTCCTGGCCCGGATCATTCATGCTGGATTCCTCCTGTCCCCAAACCCCGTAGCCGCAGCCCTCCGTGGCTGCTCCTGGCCTGGATCATTCATGCTGGATTCCTGCTGTCCCCAAACCCGTAGCCGCAGCCCTCCTTCGTAGCCGCAGCCCACCGTGGCTGCTCTTGCGCCAGACAGCAGGCACGGAGGCCTGCGACTACGTGAAGGGAGGGCAGGCACGGGGGCCTGCGACTACGTGAGGAGGAAGTTGGCAGGCACAGAGACCTGCGACGACGTGAGGAAGAAGTTGGCAGGCACGGAGGCCTGCGACTGCGTGAGGGGAGGAAGTTGGCAGGCACAGAGGCCTGCGACTACGTGAGGAAGAAGTTGGCAGGCACAGAGGCCTGCGACTACGTGAGGAAGAAGTGGCAGGCACGAGGCCTGCGACGACGTGAGGAAGAAGTGGGCAGGCACGGAGACCTGCGACGACGTGAGGAAGAAGTTGGCAGGCACGGAGGCCTGCGACGACGTGAGGAAGAAGTTGGCAGGCACAGAGGCCTGCGACGACGTGAGGAAGAAGTTGGCAGGCACGGGGGCCTGGGACGACGTGAGGAAATGGGCGTGACCGGCGAATACGAATGATCCGGGGCTCAACCTGGCCACATCTCCCACGCTCGGCTCGACGTTCTCGGCTTAGCTCCCGATATTCGCCTGCGCCGCGGCCAACCGCGCCACCGGCACGCGGAAGGGCGAGCAACTGACGTAGTTCAGCCCGACATGGTGGCAGAACGCGATCGAGCGCGGGTCGCCGCCATGCTCACCGCAGACACCGACGGACAACGCCGGTTTGGTGCTGCGGCCGTTGCGGGTGGCCATGCGCACCAGTTGCCCCACGCCCTGGTCGTCCAGCACCTGGAATGGGTCGTCCGCCAGTACCCCGGTTTGCAAGTACTCCGGGAGAAAACGGGCGGAATCGTCCCGGCTGAGCCCAAAGGTCATCTGGGTCAGATCGTTGGTGCCGAGGCTGAAGAAGTCGGCATGTTGGGCGATATCGGCGGCCAGCAGCGCGGCGCGCGGCACTTCGATCATGGTGCCAACCTTGTAGGGGATCGTCATTCCCGTGCGCGCCATCACCTCGGCGGCGCAACGTTCGATATGCTCGCGCTGATTGGCGAGTTCGGATGCGGTCGATACCAGCGGGATCATGATCTCCGGCAGCACTTCGATCCCGTCGCGGGCGACATCGATGGCTGCGGTGAAGATGGCGCGCACTTGCATGCAGGTGATCTCGGGCACGGTCATGCCCAGACGCACCCCACGCAACCCGAGCATCGGATTGACCTCATGCAGCGCGGCGACCTGCTTTGCCAGCGCCTCCGGTTCGATGCCCATGATGGCGGCCAGCGCCGGCAACTCCTCGACCGGGGGCAAGAATTCGTGCAGCGGCGGATCGAGCAGCCGGATCGTGACCGGCAAGCCGTCCATCGCCCGGAAGATACCGGCGAAATCGGCAGTCTGGAATTCTTCCAGTTCTTCGAGCGCCAGGGAGCGTTCGGCATCCGATTGCGCCAGGATCAACCGGCGCATCACCTCGATACGGCCCGGAGCGAAGAACATGTGCTCCGTGCGGCAGAGCCCAATACCCTCGGCGCCGAACGCGCGCGCCCGGAGCGCGTCCGCCGGCGTATCGGCATTGGTGCGCACGCCCATGCGGCGAAATCGGTCGGCCCAGGAAAGCAGGCGGTGGGCAGCGCAATCGAGCCCGGCCACGGTCATTGGCGCAGTGCCGAGCAAGACCTCGCCGGTCGCGCCGTCGATAGTGATGGAATCGCCCTCGCGCACGATCGTGCCATTCGCCGTGAAGGCTCCGGCTGAAAGATCGATCTCGATCGCGCCGCACCCGGTCACTGCCGGGAGTCCCATCCCGCGGGCCACCACGGCCGCGTGCGAGGTCATTCCGCCACGCGCGGTCAGAATGCCGCGCGAACGTTCCATACCGGGGAAATCCTCGGCGGCGGTTTCCTGCCGCACCAGAATGACCGCCTCACCGGCTTCGCCAAGCGCTTGCGCGCGTTCCGGGGTGAGGGCAACCTGGCCCGACGCCGCGCCCGGACTGGCCGGCATGCCGGTGGCAATGACATCACGGGTGAACGCTGGGTCGATCTGAGGGTGCAGCAGGGCATCGATCTCGGCCGGGCGAATGCGCCGTACCGCGGTGGCTTCGTCGATCAGGCCCTCATCCACCATGTCGACGGCCATGCGCACCGCTGCCGTGGCGGTCCGTTTGCCGGTGCGGGTTTGCAACATCCAGAGCTTGCCGTCTTCGACCGTGAATTCCAGGTCTTGCATGTCGGCGTAGTGCCGCTCCAGCAACTCGCCGACCGCCAGCAGTTCGGCATGGGCGGCTGCGAACAACGGATCGGCGGTCATCTGCTCGACCGGCAGCGGTGTGCGCACCCCGGAGACGACATCTTCGCCCTGCGCATTGGGCAGGTATTCGCCGAACATGCCGGCAGCGCCCGTGTTCGGGTTGCGGGTGAACGCCACCCCGGACGCGCAACCTGCGCCAAGGTTGCCGAAGACCATGGCTTGCACCGTTACCGCGGTGCCGCCGTCCTCGCGCAGGCCGGCCGAACGCCGGTAGGCGATGGCGCGCGGCGAATCCCACGAGCGGAAGACGGCCGCCACGGCGCCACGCAACTGATCCCACGGATCGTCCGGGAAGGGCACGCCGGTTGCCGCGACGATCGCGCGGAATTCATCGACCAGTTCGCGCAACGCGGCGATATCGAGCTCGTGATCGTGCTCGACCCCCGAGCGCGCGCGGGCCGCGGCCAGCGCATGTTCGAACGCCTCGCCGTCCGCCCCGAGAACGACGCGGCCGTACATCTGGATCAACCGGCGCCACGAATCCCAGGCGAACCGTTCGCCGGAGAGACGCGCCAACCCCGCGACGGTTTCCGCGTTCAACCCGACATTGAGGATGGTGTCCATCATGCCGGGCATCGAATCGCGCGCGCCGGAGCGGACCGAAAGGAGGAGCGGGGCTGTGGGGTCGCCGAAGCGCTTGCCGAGCCGCGTCTCGACCTCGCCCAGCGCGGCCGCGACCTCGCACCAAAGCTCGTCCGGCACGCGGCCGTCGTGCTGGCGGAACGCGCGAAAGGCGTCGGTGGTGATGGTGAATCCTGGAGGGACCGGAAGCCCGATGCGGGTCATCTCGGCCAGATTGGCTCCCTTGCCACCGAGGAGATCGCGCTCCCCGGCATGACCGTCGCGGAAATGTCGAACCTGATTTGTGCTCATCGTCACGCTCATCGGTACGTTCCTTCCCTCGAGTTGGGACAGAGGTGTCCCGGATAGCGAAACGAGCCAGGGAAACTCCCCGGCTCGTTGCGACACTGGATGTTCGGTTCATGCTGCGTTTGTGTTATTCGCCGCTCGACCGTCCCTCCAGCATCGCCTGGTAGGCGTAGTAGTAATAAAAGGAGTAGGCAAAGCGAACCGAGTGGGGAGATCCCATCGGCGCGCCAGAATTCAGATGGCAATGTGCGTGCATCGTCGCCATGTCGGCAGTGTACCGGTCAGAGTTGTCGATTGCAATACGGATAACCTGAAATTTTGTAACAACTTGCTGGTGGTTACCGTCGTATCGAGTGAGTTCGTGAAAATGCGCACAATCGCACTTGGTAGCAGGGCACAATCGTCGGGGTAATGCGGATAATTCTTTGGTTCGATCGTCGCGCCAGACGACCAGCGGCACCTCGCCGGATCGATGCACGGTTGCAGCGTGATCGAAACGGACGTTTCCCAAACCCTACTTTCGAAGGGTTGGACCGCGGGACACATCGGGCTACGATGATCGTGCGTCCGCTCGTACTATTCGTTCTTCCCTCGGTCCATCCGGGCCGGCAAGGCTTGCGCGGCGCCGGCCCGGACTCTACGATGCCCCCATGCAGAACGAATCGACGATCCCAGTGACGTCCGCGGAGGACTCGCGCGGCCGGCGCGAACGCATGCTCGAGCTCCAGCCGGTCGATGGTGTTCCGCTCAGGCTCAGTCCCACCGACATCGCCCAATACATCCGGCTCGACCAATGCCGCCGCTATCTGCGCCTGCGGCTGGTCGAGCGCAACGCCGGAAGAGAGTTCATGCGCGCCTGGGATGCGCGGTCGCAGTCGATTCCGCCGTTGTTGACGGCTTCCGGACGTGACTTCGAAGCCGGGGCCGAAGACGAAATCAAGCGGATTGCGCCCACGATCGAATGCTCACAGGAAGAGCGCGTGGCGCTCGGTATCGAGAACGACAACGAGCGGGTCATCGGCGCGCTCGAATCGTTGCCGCCGGGTGGCCGGGTGGTCGTTTTTCAACCGTTGCTCCAGGTCGAGATCGACGGTTGGGCGCTGACGGGGGTCGCCGACGCGATCGATTTCCGCCGGGACGCGCACGGCCGCCCATCTGCGCTCATCATCGATTTCAAGAGCTCGGGCGCGGTGCGCATGGAGCATCGGCTGCAGATCGCCTTCTACCGGGAAATGCTCGATCGACTTGCCAGCGACGCTGGCATCCAGCTCGAGATCGAGCTCGGCATCCTCTTCCGTGGCGCCGTGCACGCCGAATCCGAGCCTGAAGATCCCGGTCTGGCCGAGCAGCGGGCCGATGCGCTTGCCACCTTCGGCGTCGAGGGGTACCTGGAGCGGATCGAGAACGTCAACGCGCTCAGCCGCCATGTCCGCTCGCTGGTGCTGAACGAAGACTCGGAAGCACGGCGCAATCTGGCGCAACCGTTCGGGCAATTGCCGTTTCATCTGAACTATGTCTGCGACGGTTGCCTCTACAACCAGCTCTGCTTGCGCCAATCGGCCGAGAGCGACGATCTGTCCCTGATTCCGTTCCTGCGCAACGAGCAGAAACAGGCGTTGATCGCCAAAGGGGTGCGCCGGTGCGCCCAACTGGCAGAGACGCCGTTGCCGTCGGAAACCTGGTCGGAGGACTACCGCACGCTTGCAATGGAGCCGGCGCTCGGGGCCAGTCTCGACGACCTGATCCAGCGCGCGCGGGCCTATCGGGAGTCGAAAGGGGATGACTGGCCAGTCGTTCGCCGGCTGTCGCATGGCCGCCAGAGCAGCTTGCCGCGCTGCGACGCGGAGGTCCATCCCAATCTGGTCACCATCTACGTCGATGTGGAGCACGACTATCTGTTCGATCGCGTCTATCTGCTCGGCGCGCTCGTCGTTGGGGCGGAGCAGGGGGAAACGCCGCCGGAGCGCCGCCGCATCGTGATCGAGCTGGCGGACGGTCCCCCGGAAACGGAGGAACGCGAAGCCGACCTGCTGCGCCGCTGGATCGAACGGGTGATCCGCGCGGTCGTGGATGTGGCCGCGCCGGATGCCGATGGCCGGCCAAACGCCCCGATCCACCTGGTCTTCTACGACAGCTACGATCAGCGGGTGCTGCTCACCGCGCTGGGCCGGCATTTGGGCAGTGTCTTCGGGGCGACCGCGCTGTACGACTTCGCATCCCAACTGGCCGCCTATACCTCGCCGGTGATCACCGTGCTCGAAGACGAGATCAGGGCGCAGCGCAACTATCCCCAGTTGTGCCAAACCCTGCAGTCGCTGGCGCGGTATCTCGGCTTCCCCTGGAATGCGGAGCGCCCGCTCACGACCATCTTCCGCGAACGCTATTTCGATGCGGCTGGCAAGTTCGAGGATGAGGAGATACCGGACGGCGATTCTTCTCCCTGGTTCACTAAACGCGCCCGATTCAGCAGCCAGCTTCCATTGGAATATGCCTACGCCGCCTGGGAACAGTTGGGAGAACCACAGACGCCCGATCTGCTCGCGCCCTTTCGCGCCGTCACGACTGACGATCTTCGCGCCCTGCACGATGCGCGGCTGCGCGCGATCGAGCGCATTGCCGCCGAGGTCGAACGGAACGATTGGGCGATGAAAGCCTCGTTCGATCTGGCGAATCTGGAGAACTTCGAGGATGTCGCCGACAGCTTCGCAGTGGCGCTCGATGAATTCATCACCATCGAACGGCATGTCGAGCTCGGCGCCTGGAAACATGAGCGAGCCGTAACGCCCGAGCGCCGCGTGCTCAGCGGAACGACGATGCTGGCCCGGTATCGGGAAGAGGATCAAACGCCGGAGATTGCCGCGTTCAACCGCGCGCTGCACGACTGGGACATGTTGGTCGATGAGGCGAAAGAGCGCATGCCCAAACCCGGGTGGCCGAATGGCCCCAGGATCATCCGGCTGCGCGTCGATCTGACCGGTGTCGCCTCCTCGGTCGAGCATGCCCTGGAGCTCTGGGGGCGAGTCGTGGGCGACGGGGTGGTGATCTCACCGTGCTGGTCAGTCGACACGCGCAAACCGGTGGCGGAGCGGAAGCGCTTCACACCGACGGTGCGCCAACTCTTCTACGGGGCAGGCGGAAAGATTGTCGATTCGGGCCAGGGGAGCGATGACAAGGGACCCTATTCCTGGCTCGATATCGAGATCGGAGGGTTTTTCAGCAAGTCAGCCGAGTTCGTCTTCTATCAGCCCTTTGTGGGGTTCGAGCCGGACGGGCTCCTGACGATCGACGATTCTCCTAACGATTGGTACGGCTCGTTCGAGCGTGCGGTCGTGACCGGTTTGCGCGCAGGAAAGCGGAACACGCTCTTCGACCGCATCACCGATCGCGGACCCGCAACCCTCGACCCGGATCCCGTTGCAGTCGCGGGTCAGGCGCGGTTTCTCGCCGGGCTGCAGGCACTGGAATCCGTGGGAGCAATGCACGGGTTCGAAGAGAGCAAGCAGCGGTTGATCGGCTCGCTGGCCGATGCGCCGACGCTGCTGGTGCAGGGTCCTCCTGGCACAGGCAAGAGCCTGACCGCGGCCTTCGCCATCCTGGCGCGCATGCAAGGCGCCATGGCTGCTGGGCGCGACTGCCGAGTGTTCGTGGCATGCAAGACGCACGCGGCGGTCGACGAGCTGATGCGCAAACTGGTCGAGGTACTCGACCGGCTGGCGCAATTGCGCGCTGAAAACACGGAGCTTTGGGACGCCTGGTTCGATGGCCGGTTGCTCTCACTGCCGATTTTCCGGTTCGAGGGCCGGGACGATCCGCCGGACGGTGTCGTTTCGCTGCATCGAGACGACAAGGGGGATGCCCGGCCCGATCGCCAGATCGATGCCGCTCCGCATTGTGTGGTCGCTGCCGGACTGGCCGGGGTCTATCGCATCGCCAAGGAGCGCGAGAAAACGCGGAAGATCCCCCTCTTCGACTCGCGCATCTGCGATCTGCTCGTCCTCGACGAAGCCTCCCAGATCAATCTCCCCGAGGCGATCATGGGCGCGCTTGCGCTCAAGGACGATGGGCAGCTGATCGTCATCGGCGATCACCGGCAGATGCCGCCCATCGTGCAAAACGACTGGGAGCGCGAGGTGCGCCGCACCTTTGTCGCGTTCAAGAGCTACGAATCGCTCTTTCTCACCCTGCGGGACAAACTCCCCGAAACGCGCCAGATCCGTTTCGAGGAGAGCTTCCGCGTGCACGCCGATATCGCGGAGTTCCTGCGCAAGGAGATCTATCAGCAGGACAAGATCGCCTTCTTCTCCCAGAGAACAGACGTGTTGCCGCGCATAGAGACGCCGGATGATTTCATCGCTGCCGTGCTGCACCCGGCGCACCCGCTCACCGTGGTCGTGCACGAGGAGGTCGCCAGCCAGAAGCACAACCCCTTCGAGCAGGAGCTGATGCGCCCGGTGCTCGAAACGCTTTCCTCAGCCGGGTTCGATGCGCAAACGGGGCTCGGCGTGGTCGTGCCGCACACCGCGCAGCGGGCCGCGTTGCGGGACGGCATTCCCGCGCTGACCGATCACGATCCCGAGACCGGCGCCATCGTGCGCTCAGCGGTCGATACGGTCGAGCGCTTCCAGGGGGCCGAGCGCACCGCGATCGTGGTCGGCGCGACCGAGAGCGACCCCCTCTACCTGCTGGCCAACAGCAAATTCCTCTTCGATCCGCGGCGGCTCAACGTTGCCATCAGCCGCGCCAAACAGAAGCTGATTCTGGTCGGCGCGCGCTCCATCTTCGATGTCTTTTCCACTGACGAAACCGTCTTCGCCAGCGTCCAGCTCTGGAAAGACCTGCTCGAGGAAACCTGCACCGAGCTCCTCTGGGACGGCGAGCGCCACGGCCACCGGGTTCAGGTTTGGGGGAACGTCTCGACCGTAACCGAGCATCCCTCGGATCGAGCGCCGCAGGAATTCCACCTGTTTACAGATGACCAGTGATATTGCATCATCGATGCTGAAGCGGGTGCTGGCTCGCTGACAGGGTGGTCATCGGACGTGGCTGTCCGATGATGGCGAAAGGAGTCTGGACGTGACAGACCAACCACGACGACGATTGTTCATCGAAGACGTCAAACCTGATCGGCGGACCGTGTTGAAACTATCGGCAATGGGAGTGGGGGCGACTCTGGTTGGCGCTGGCGGGCGACGAGCAGCTGCACAGGACGCAAGTCCGGAAGCATCGGCGACCGCAGGCGTCCAATTCGCCTATGTCGGGTCCGATTCCCGTTCACAGATCGTCGATGGCACTCCGGTGGCCGAGCCAATTGGCATCTCGGTCTATGCGATCGACCCCGGGACCGGGGCTTTCTCGTCGATTCAAACGCTCCCGAGCGACAACGCGTTCTTCTTTGCCTTCGACCCGGACCAGACGCATCTCTACGCGGTCAACGTCATCGGAGACTACAACGGTGGCACGAACGGATCGGTGGAAGCCTACGCCCGCGACGTCGAAACCGGGATGTTGACCTTTCTCAACCGGGTCGATTCGGGCGGCGCGGTGTCGGCCCAACCCGCGGTCGACCCATCCGGACAATGGGTCGTCGTCGCAAATTACAGCGGGGCCAATGTCACGGTCTTCCCGATCGAGGAAGACGGCTCGCTGGGCGAGATGGCCAGTGAAGTGAAGCGCGAAGGCTCCGGGCCGAACACCGAGCGGCAGGACCAGTCCCGTCCGCACGCGGCGGTTTTCGATCCGAGCGGCAGCTTCGTGGCTGTTGCCGATCTGGGGACCGACTCGGTGGTGACCTACGCGTTCGATTCCGAAACCGGAACGCTGACGGAAACCAGTTCGGTGCAATCGCAGCCCGGCTCGGGTCCGCGCCATATCGCGTTCAATGCGGATGGGACCATCATGTACGTGGTCAACGAGCTCGACGCGACCATAAACGTCTACGCCTATGACATGGCTTCTGGCGCCATCGGCGAGCTGGTGCAGACCGTCTCGACCGTGCCCGATCCCTTCGAGGGCGTCAAGAGCACGGCCGAAATCGCGATCCACCCATCGGGCAAGTTCCTGTACAACACCAACCGCGGTTTCGAAGATACAGTGACCCCGGAAGGGGACGCGATCGTCGGCTGGGCAATCGACCCGGACGACGGCACGTTGACCATGATCGGTCACACGATGGATGAAGTCGGCCAGTCGTGGAGCTTCGCGTTCGACAGGGGTGGCGCGAACCTCTTCGCTGCCAACTACACCGATAGCACGATCACCCAGTTTGCAGTCGATCCCGAAACCGGCGCGTTGACGTTCACCGGCAATCGCACAGAGGCGCCGTTCCCATTCGCCATTGCAATCTCGGCCTGAGTGGCTGGCAGTTGCCGCGACACCCCGATGCGCCGCGCGCATCGGGGTGTCGCAACCGTGCAGCTCACGTTCTTGGCGGGATGTTCTGATTCATGCGGAAGAGGTTGCCGGGATCGTATTTGGTCTTGAGCTCGACCAGCCGGTCGAAGTTTGGTCCATAGGCAGCACGCGCCAGCGCTTCTTTCTCCTCGCCGAACCCGCCAAAGTTGAGGTAGAGGCCACCGGTGCCATGTGGTTGCATCGATGCCCAGGCGTCACGTGACCAGGCGATGCAGCGTTCATTGTCAGCAGGATCGGTCCAGACTGTGTCGAGGCTATACAGGTAGGGCGCTCCTCGTTTCCCGAATGCCGTCGCGTCGTCTGGCACTCGTCCCATCGCGCCGCCAAGTTGCCAAAGCACGATCAATGCTTCCGGGGCTGGTCGTGTTTGGGCATGGCGGATCATGGTGGCCTGAGCCGCTTCATCGCACTCCTTCAGGTAGAGCGACTTGAAGTAGTAGTGACCCCCGGTGGCGAAGAAGGGGTCGAATGCTGATTGCAGCGCCTGATAGGGCCATGGGCCGCTGAGATCCAGCAGCGGGTTCGCGACGTCACGGAATGGCTTCATCAGCGCCTCTCCTCTCTCGATGTCGCCCGAGTACATCCCGGCAAGAAGGATCACCGGCTTCCCATGAAGATCTTCCGGGAAATTCTCATGGGCGGGCACGCTCCAGAACGCCGCGATGGTGGACGCCTCATCGGGCATCCCGCTCGCCAGTTCCAGATATGCGCTCAGCACCTGCGGCGCGTCTTCCAGGTCGTAGAACACCGCGGCCACGGCTACCTCGTTCCCGATGGGCTGCAACGCGAACTCGAACGAAGTCACCACGCCGAAGTTGCTGCCGGCTCCCCGAATAGCCCAGAAGAGATCGGGATTCTCTGCTTCGCTCGCGGTGCGCAGCACGCCGTCGGCGGTCACGATCTGGACGGAGCGGAGATTGTCGAGCGCAAGCCCAACGTCGCGCATCATCCAGCTCATACCGCCGTGCAGAGTGAAACCCGCCACACCGGTGGTCGAAACCTTCCCTCCCGGCGCGGCCAGTCCGAACGCCTGCGTCGCCTTGTCGACGTCAGCCCAGGTAGCGCCGCCCTGCACATGGGCGGTCATGGTTTCCGGGTCGACGGTTACCTCACGCATGGGCGAGAGATCGATCACCAGGCCGCCGTCATTGACTGCATTCCCGGCCACGTTATGCCCACCACCCCGGATCGACACGAGCAAGTCGTTCGCGCGGGCGAAGTTCACCGCTGCCGCGACATCCAGCGCCGACGTGCATTGGGCGATGATGGCTGGTTTGCGGTCGATCACCCCATTCCAGACGAGCCGGGCATCGTCGTAGCCAGGCGAGAAGGGAGTGAGAATATCGCCACGAAAATACGGCTGCAATTGGTCTGTAGCCTGGTCGATGAACGTGGCAGTCATGACATTCCTCCAATCTGCGTGCCGGCAGGATGGTCGTGGATCGACAAGGCGGCCATCGCTTGTCAGAACTTCTTGTGCTGCCGGGTTCTGCTCTGAGTGTGCGGAAACGGCGTCCAGATCGGAATCGTGCGATCGCACGATTTCTGTGAGTCGCGGAATGGCTACCGGTGCGACGCCGGATCATCCTCCGCCTGAATGAGTCCGCGCCGGTGGGCGGCATCGACGGCCTCGGCGCGGCTGCTGACCTCGAGCTTGCGGAAGATGTTGGAGACATGGGTGCGCGCGGTCGTCCACGAGATGAACAAGTCATCGGCGATCGCCTGGTTCGAACGCCCGGCCACGATCAGCCGCAGCACTTCCAGCTCACGCTCTGATAGCTCCGGGCTTCGCGTGAGTTCAGGAGGTTTCAGTCCCATTCTCGATGCCAGGGCTTCCGCGTTCCGCAAAGCCGGTTCCGCTTCCAGCAGGGAGAGTGTCGCGATCGCCTCGTTCAACAGAACCTTCGCTTCGGAACGGCCTCCGGCCTCCAATCGGGCCTCGGACAGGAGGAGCTGCGCGAGGGCTCGTTCATATGGCAGTTCGCACGTCTCTGCAAGCTCGAGAGCGGCTTTCGACTCAACCACAGCCTCATCGATCCGTCCCGTACGGAGCGCAATCTCTCCGAGCAGGCGATGCGCGTCCAGGCGGACACCTGGCTGGTCGAGATCGCTCGCGCGCCGCAGAGCATCGTTCGCCCGCAACGTTGCGGACTCGTCGTTGGATTCGGCCCAGAGAAGCCGAGCCCAGCCCAGCTCACCGGCCGCGATGCCGAGTGCTGAGCCGCACCATGCGATCCATCGATCGTGGGCATGCAACCATTCGCGAGCGGACGCAGGGTCTCCAGCATCGAGGCAGAGATTGGCCGCCAATCGCTGAAGTTCCAATCCCTCGTGAAAGATCACCTGCCCGGGAGGCAGATCGGGGCCATCCGGAAAGATCTGGTGGATCTGGTCCCATGCGGTCTGCGCATCTCCCCGGTAACGCGCCAGCGTGGCAGTGGCCCAACGCACGTTGCGCCAAAGGAAAGCGCTGCCGGGGACCGAGGAGCCCTCCAGGATATCGGTTGCCTCGGCCCAGTTTCCGTCGAGCACCAGGCTCCGCAGCCATGAAATGCGCGGAGAGAGCCCGCTACGCAGCGCTCCACCAGCGCGGCGCAGGGCCAGTTCCCCCTCCGATGCAAGCAGTCGACGGTAGGATGGCTCGTTCAGGCGATACGTTGCCGCGACATCGGCCGATTCGATCAGCACGGCCTGAGCTTCCAGGGCATGGTGCGAGAGCAGCCTGAATCTCGCACGCGATTCAGCAAAATCGTCGCTCGCGCGTTCCTTGAGTCCGAGTGTGGCCGCGCCGATTGCTCGTCCGAGAAAAACCCATGGCGCACTGTATTCCAACACGACTCTGGTCTCTTGGATTGCGTTGGCCGTGCGGCTCGGAAGGACCAGTCGCTCCTTGGCTGGACCGAGAATGCCAGCAGCAGCCTTTGACCAGATGGTGAAGTCCAGATGAGCATCGATGAGGTCCGCGAGGCTCATCTCCGCTGAGACTTGAGGCGCCGGGTCGCCGGGCGGAAACGCTACCGGCCGCTGGGAAAAGACCTCGCCTCCCATGAATTGCTCCATCGAAGGTCCGGAGAAGGACACGTTCCCAATTAGTGGTTGGAGCGTCTCGATCATGGTGTCGTAGTACGCGAAACCATCCCCGAACCGGTTCGCATAGCAGCTCAGGGTGCCAAGCGCCCACAGCGACTCGGCATTGCGGAGGGGGTCGTCTCGCAACCCGGGCAACCTTCTCGCCTGTTCCACGGCTTCGAGCGCTTCAGCCGGGGCAGAGAATCGCTGGATGAACGCCAGGGTGTACAGGAGTTTTCCTTCCACGGTTCGCTCTTCCGGCTCGAACGCGCGAAGCTGCTCGATCGCGGCCCGGTAGCGCTCGGTCGCGGTCGTCCATGCGTATGCGCTTCGCGCCCGTTCGGCGGCTTTCACGAACCAGCGCCAGGCGTCGGGATCGCCAGCCATCTGAAGATGGTGCGCAACAGCATCCGGATTCGGATGAGGCGTTGCCATGAGCGAGTTGGCAACCGAACGATGCCATTCCCGACGGCGTGGTGGGAGCACGCTCTCGTAGAGCGCGTTTCGGGTCAACGCATGGACGAACCGAACGGTGGTTCCCTGGTGGTCCGCTTCCATGAGGTGCGTATCCACCGCTCGTTCAACCACACCGATCAAATCATCGTCGTCGATCCCGGCCACGTCGGACCAGATCGAGAGGGGGACGTCCTTGCCGATGACTGAGGCGATCGCGAGATGCTCACGCGTTGCGTTTCCCAGCCGGCTTACTCGGGAGTCGATCACGTGCATGAGAAGTGGAGGGAGGACAAGCTGATCCAGCTCGGCCAGTTCCCACTCCCCGGTTGGACACGCCAGGACTCCGCGGTCTTCCAATGCTCGAATGAGCTCGGTGGCGAAAAATGGGTTCCCGTCTGAGTGAAGCTCCAGATATTCGACGAGACGCTCTGTATCTGACGGCGACAGCTTCAGCCAACGGTCGACCAGCATGCGCAACTGATCGTGATCGAGTCGATGGAGCTCGATACGGTGGCCCCCGGTTTCCCGGATGAGCGCCGGTAGCCGCAGATAGAAAGGACTCTGCCGCATCAGATCGTCGGTTCGATAGGTGACGACGATCAGCAGGCGCATCTGGCTCGCCCGGCGGCCCAGCTCTCGGAGCAGATCGATACTTGCCGGATCCGACCAGTGAAGATCTTCAAGGATCAGCAAGACCGGCCCGGTCAGCGTGAGCTCGATGAAATAGTCCCGCACCGATGCAAAAAGAGCCGCTTGGTCGACGACCCTCTCGATCGCTCCGCCGCGCGCGAACGCCGGCGGTGGCGCGGGAGTCGAAGGATCGCGCCCCAGGTTGTCGAAGACGTCGACCCACGGTCCAAACGCAGGTGTGCTGTGGAGGTCGAAACAACCAGCCTCGACGACTCGCACTCTGCGCTGCTCGGCTTCGCGGGCAAGGGAACGAACCAGCGTGGTCTTGCCGATGCCGGCTTCACCGCCGACGATCACCACTCCTCCGGTTCCATCGACCGCAGCGGAGAGGTCGTCCAACAGCATCGCGCGGATGGCATCCTGGCCGACGGGTAGCACGGGACTGACCCTCGCAGACAAGCCGGAGCGATGCTTCGGTTGGGCTGATCCGTGCGTGTGCGTCATTGCATCTCTTCGGATCCTGGCGACAGGTTTACATCATATCAGTCGTCGAGGCGTCGATTCGGACTCTTCTCGAGACGCTATGCTTCGTGAGCCTCCCATCCAACGGCGCACGTTGGAGCTACCGCTGGGCGACGACTGTCGGTGCGCGAGTCTTCATCCAGGTCCGACGGAGAGCTCTGTCACCCACGATCGGAACGTGCTCGTCGATAGGCTGGCGGTTCCCCGGATGCGCTCCCCGGGAACCCGATTCTGTGAATTGAGTACCATTGCGGCTTTGTGCCGATCGTGACGGAAGGGAATTTCCCCTGTTCTTGCTTGCCACCGACCCGACAACAACTGAACTGACGGGCATTGCCGATTGGGCAGTCCGCTTCATGGAGAAGCTGGGCGCGCCCGGAGCGGGGGTGCTCATCGCCCTGGAGAATATCTTCCCGCCCCTTCCGAGCGAGGTGGTCTTGCCTCTGGCTGGTTTCACCGCCAGTCGTGGTGACTTCCATCTATGGGAGGCACTGCTCTGGACGACGCTGGGATCGGTTGTCGGGGCCATGGTGCTCTATGGCATCGGCGCCGCGCTCGGGATGCAGCGCACGATCGCGATTGCCGAACGAATTCCCCTGATCCAAACCAGCGATATCGACAAGACCGTCGCCTGGTTCAACAAGCATGGCACCAAGGCGGTCTTCTTCGGCCGCATGTTGCCGATCTTTCGCAGTCTGATCTCGATACCGGCCGGGATCGAGCGGATGCCGATCCCGATCTTTCTGGGGCTCACCCTGGCCGGCAGCTTGATCTGGAATTCGATCTTCGTGATCGCCGGCTATCAACTTGGTGAGAACTGGCATCGGGTGGAAAAGTATGCCGATCTCTTCCAATACCTGGTCATCGGCGTCGTCGGCATCGCGGTGCTCTGGTTCATCATCCGCCGGCTCCGCTCGCAGCGGAGCGGAACCGAACCCGCCGCCTGAGGCAGAAATACCGCATCCATCGGGCCGGGCAGCGGGTCGATATCGGGAGAATTACGTATGGACCCAGCCCGTCCCGAGGCGTACCTTGAATCTCGTGGGCGCTCATGGGAGCGCCCGAAAGAGGTAAGAGGTGCTAATCGAAATGGACCTAATGCTGGAAAAAGCGCGGCTCAATCGCCGTGAGTTGTTGATTCGCAGCGTGGCCATGGCGGCTGCTGCGGGCGTTGCCCTGCCGGCAGCAGGCGCGTTCGCGCAGGACGCATCACCCGCTGCGGGTGAAGAGCAGGGCGGGGGCATGCCGCCGCTGCCGGAGGGCGCCACTGTCGTCGGACAAGGGCTCTGGAACCCGGGTGATATCACCCTGGGCGAGGACGGCACCATCTACATTGCCGAGCAAGGCGTCTCGGGTGGCGATCCCACCG
Source organism: Thermomicrobiales bacterium (assembly GCA_041390825.1). Classification (NCBI taxonomy): domain Bacteria; kingdom Pseudomonadati; phylum Thermomicrobiota; class Thermomicrobia; order Thermomicrobiales; species Thermomicrobiales bacterium. The sequence goes on along the minus strand of JAWKPF010000006.1, from coordinate 63,672 downwards.
CGCCGCCTCCGGCTGCGACCCCAGGCGTCGTTGCGACCGCCACTCCGCCGCTCGTGCCGCCGCAGATCTCCGCGATCGCGCCGGACGGCACGCAGATCGTCCTCACGACCGCGATTGGCGGCGTTGGCATCGACTATTACGATCAGTCGGTCTACGTCTCCACTGGTGGGAGCTCGGTTGGGAGCGGCATGGTGCCGTTGCCGTCGGAGAACACCATCAGCGCGATCGATATCAACACCCAGGAGACACGGCTTGTCGCCGAGCTCGGTCCCTACGAGGAGGCCAACAACCCGGACGGCACCGATATCAACCCGAATCTTTACGGGCTCGGGATCAGCCAGGACGGCGTCATCTACGTCGCGGACGCAGGCGGCAACACGATCTACCAGGTTGCCCCGGATACCGGCGAGTTCTCGCTCTTCGCGGTGGTGCCGAATCTGACCGATCTGACCGGCGCCACGCCAACGGCCGAGGAGGAAGCGATGCAGCCTGGGCCGCGGCAGCCCGTCCCGACCAGCGTTGCCATTGCGCCGGACGGCACCATCACCGTGGTGCTCCTTTCCGAGTCGTGGAATGGACCCTCGATCTTGGACTATCAGGCCGACGGCACCTACACGGTTCGCGATGTACAACTGTCGATGATCGTCGATGCGACATACGGACCGGATGGCGCGCTCTACCGTCACGCAGTTGACAGCGGACTTTAGCGACGAAATGCCGGCGCCGGGCAACGTCTTCCCGCGTCGACGCGGATGGCACCGTGACCCCAGTCGTGGAGGGCCTCTTCTTCCCGCATGGGATTGCGTTCCACCCAGGAGTCGGGCAACCTCTTCGTTGTCACCAACTCCATCATTTCCGCGCCGGTTCCCGGCCGGTATGCTGGTCCGCTTCGACGGCATCGCCACCCCGGCTGCGTAACTCGACCTCGTTGCATGCCACAGGCCGGACAGGAGTGCTCCCGTCCGGCCCGCGTCGTGGGCACGATGCGTTGTCGCGGTTCGCTTGGCCGGAAACCTCCTGGAGCCGGCGTGCGCTTGAATGAGCCGTTTTTCCGGCGACCATCTGCAGATTGGTAGCCAGTTCGCGATCGGCCATTCCCATGGCCAACTGCCCAGCAACGAGCGAGACCAGCAGATCGTGCATGATCGGGCCGATCGGTCCATCGGGATCCGGTCCGGTGCCATCGGGGTTCGGGTAGCCATCGATACCGATCCAGCCCCGCCACCGTTACCAGCGTGGTGAGCTCGCGCGGGTCTGGTGGGAACTTGTCCCAGTCGACGGGAAGCGTGTCCTGACAAAGCCACGGATAGCGCTCGCAGAGCGTCTGCACATAGAGATGGATCTGGTCGGAAGAGGGTGGACCTACGATCAGGTCCCACCACCAGGGACGCGCCAGTTCCACGTGGATGTTCCCTTTCACACCGGAAGCGTAGTGATTGCCCATCGTCGTCTCCTTGTCGTTACCCGGATTGCTCGGAAGGCATTTCCGGCGAAGCTCGCCTGTCTCGACGGTAGATGGCTTGCACCTAGATCGAAGTGCTCTGGGTAACCCGATCGTAGTCATCCTGCGTACTAGTCTTGTTGCGTGACGGAGCGAAGTTTGGGAAAGGGCCGAGAGAATGCCATTTGGATCGGAACTAGATCTGACGAATTACGACTGGGAACACTCTATCCAGGTTGGAGCAATTGGCACAGTTCAAAGCTACGCTGATCTTGCTCCCACTCGATGAACTGGCCAAGCGCTACAACAAGTTGAGTGCCAGAGTAAGTGCCTTCGAGCCACCTGCAGCAGGGTTCACAGAGATCGCCGTCTCGCTCTCCTGGGTTGCAGAAACCGCGCGCGACCACCCAATACCAACTTACTTGGTGCTTCGGTTTCTTGATACGCTGCTCGAGGATGGCGCGAGGAGGATACGCGCGGAGATCTCCCGAATCACCCGAGAAGCTCGGTCTAGCTCGCATGGCCGGAGGTTTGTGCCGTTCGAACTGAATTGGGTCGAATTGCGCTCTTGTTTCATAGGGCGGTCGACGAAAGAGCAGCTCTCCTGTAGCCAAATCCAGGTGGCACGAGAGTACATTGCGGGCATGCCAGCAGAAAGAGTTGGAATCGAGCATTCCAGGCCCTTTGGGAGCTGGTTCTATTGGGATGTTTCCCAGAATAGTTGGAAAAGAGTCCAAGAAGGCGAAGATTCCTGGCCCAGGATATGGGTTGTTGATCCCTGCCCGCGGCGCTGGTGCCGCCTGCAGCAGGACGTCGCCGCCGGCGGTGATGTCTTCCGGTGTCGAATACTCGATCTCCGCGTGGCTGACGCCGCCTGCTGCGGACGAATGCCCGTGGGAACCAGATCGGCCAGGTGTTTGGCGTCGTGCCCCGCCCCCGACCAAAGCTCTTCGTACGGGAGCCCGAGCGATTCACAGCCGGTGCAGATTGCGGCAATCACGGCTGGATCGAACGGGGTGGGATCGCTGGTCCAGATTCGCTCGACGGTGATGTCGACTCCCGGTTGCGGGCGACAGTCTCACCCAGCTTGCCGAGCTCGCGGGAGAAAGTCGATCGTCTCGCCGTCCGGATGCCGGAAATCGACACTGAAGACGGCTCTCCCGGAATCGTGTTGATGGTGTCCTGGTTCCACCCTGATCCGACCGACGGTCTACCGTGATATCGTCCCGGTCGAGGGCGAGCCGCTCGATCGAGGAGATCATGGTGGACGCGGCCATCAGCGCGTCCTTGCGGAGTGCTCATGGGCGAGGGCCGGCATGGTCCGATTGCCCGGTGACCTGACCTCGCTCCAAATGAGTCAACGATGCCGCCGACAACCCCACCACGGGTTTGCCGACCGATTCCAGCACGCTAGCCCTTGCTCGATATGCAGTTCCAGGTATGCGTTGGCAGGTAACGGGCGCAGGACGTCACCCTTGTAGCCGATGCGTTGCAGTTCCTCTCCGAAGATGAGTCCGTTGCGGTCCCGGATGCCATGAGCATAGTCGCGCATAGAGCTTGCTCCCGCGACCGCGCCGGAACAGAGCGTGGCCGGTTCGAAGCGCACGCCTTCTCGTTCGTCCAGTTTACCAGCGCCACCGGCAGGCGGGTGCGAACGTTGTGATCGTTGAGCGTGCGGATCACTTCCAGGGCGCCCATCACCCCGAGCGCGCCGTCGTATCGTCCCCGCGCACGACGGTGTCGATATGCGAACCCATGTACCTGCAGCGGCACGTCCTCGATGCCGGGACGAATCCCAAACATGTTGCCCAGATCGTCGATCGCACAGTCAGCCGGCCTCGGTCATCCAGCGCCAGCGAATCGCGGGCCGCCTTGTCCTCGTCGGAAAGCGTCAGGCGCGTCACGCCACTGCTCATCCGGTCGCCCCGTCCCGTGCCAGCTCCTGCAACGACGCGTTCAACCGTTCGCCATCGATATGGATCGATGGATGCGCTCCTTCCTGGCAGGTGACGGTCCAGGGTCCAGTGTCGAATGAACCGAGCGGGCCGGAATTCAGTGCCTCCGCGTGCGCTGGACACCGGACCCTGTACGCCGGTGCCTGTTTCAGTCCCACTCCAGAGGTTCGGTGGGGTGGGGGTAATGATCTCGCTCGGTCCGATGGCGTGGACCACCACTTCCTGTTCGATGGCGGCGCCGCGACTTCGGGAATGAACAGGCCGGGTTCCACAGGACCATGTTCGATTCGAGTACGGTGGGTTCACCGACAGATAAGAAGCTCGACCGTCTCCAACCCGATACCGTGGCCCATCATGCCAGCGAAGTAATCGCCATACCGGCCGCGCTGCATGACCTCGACCGCAGCGTCCGCCACGGTCGAAACCGCCACTCCTGGGCGAATCTGCTCCACCGCCGCGTTGGTCGCTTCGAGGGTGGTTTCCAGCAGGCGGCGGGTTTCGGCGCTCGCGTCGCCGCAAACCGTCGTGCGGTTCACGTCGAACCCATAGCCCTGGTATGCGCCGATGACGTCCAACGCCACGATCTCTACGATTCGATGCGCCGGTCCGTGGCCTGTGGCCAGCGAGTCGAACGCCGACCACGGACCAGAGTGCACCCGGAAATAGCGCACGAAATCGGCCCCGGCGCGCATGGCCGCGGCAATTGCCTCCGCGCAGACCTCGCGCTCGGTCACACCGCACGCGCCGGATCGTAACATTGGCGGTCATCAACGCGGCATCGGCGCAGCGTGCCGCCCGGCGCAGCAGGTCGAGTTCGCCCGGACTCTTGATGGCGCGCATCTCGGCGACGATGTTCGGCTCCGGATCGAGCGTCAGCCCGGGCCAGCTCGCGCAGCCGTTGCCGGTCGATCGCGGCCGGCGGGAATGTCATCGCCCGCAGGCCGATATTGGCGTCTTCCAGATAGGTCTCTTTCAGGAGATCGATCAGCCCAGATCCCAGATCGCCAGCGGCGCGCCATCGTCGACCACCACCAGATCGGGGCGGTGTTTGCGCGCGTCCGGTCAGCAAGACGGGTTCGCCAACCACCGGCAAGAGCAGCATCGCGTGCCCCATGCCCCGGTTCCCTTCGGAAAAAACCGTGGTGGGGAAGGGAGGAAAGTGCCCGCTTAGGTACGCCAGGTCGCCGGGCCGGTCATAGAACGAGCGGCCAACCACCAGCAACCCGTCCAATCCCGCGGCCGAGGCTTTCTCACGCGCGCTGTTGCCGGCCGCGAATCTCCTCGGCCGATCGGCGGCACGTCGTCGAGCGTGTTCTGCATGGGCACATCGTCGAATCGTTTCGCTGTTGCCATTCCTGCCTCGACGCGGCAGTTCGACCGCCGATGCCCGTCCCGAACGACTAGCCGTAGTATTCGACGAAGTCAGGAAGGTCATGCACCCCTGTTGACCCTGTTGGATAGCGGCCTCGTTGGCGGTCACCTCCGCCAGCATGTCGGAATTCGCGGTGCTGGCCGCCATGATGCCGCCGTGCTCGTACCCAGTGCGAATAGTCTCCCCAACCGCGCGGTTGAAGGCGATCAGGCTCTGGAACCACGCTTGCGCATATTCCGGCGCCGGCGTCTGGTCCAGAATGCGCGACACCGCTTCGTAGTAGTCGGCCAGGCTCATGAATTGCAACTGGTTCCATTGGATCGAGGATCGACATCCCAGTCTCCTCCGAATTCGGCCAGCGGGGTGAGCGCCGCCGGGACTTCGACCAGCGCTTGCAGGTTGGCCCGATCGATGGCAATACCCAGTTCGTCCAGTCCCTCGCAGCTCGACCAGGATGCGAACCCGGGCACCAGGTCGTCCAGTTCGCCATCGATCATGTCACCTGGAACGGCAAACGTGTCGAAGTCGGCGCACGCCGCAAGTGGCGTCGAGCCGCGCCTGGGCGATCTCCTGGTCGGGCGAAGCGACTGGTCGTAGTAATCGACGAGGATGGTGAAGATCCCGTTCAACGCTCCGTCGGCAAAGAGCGCCTGGGCAGATCGAGCGACTCCATATTGGCGCGTTGCCAGTTCGCGGCGAACGCGAGGCGCGTCGATCTTGTCCATGTTCTTGAATGCGTTTCGATCAGCTCGACGATCTGGTTGAGTTGTTGCGGGAGTGGCCGTGGCCAGGGCGCGCAGATCGCTGATGTCGACGACTGCGGCCAGCTCGTCGAAATAGCGCTGCTCTTCCGCCAGGTAGGCTTGCGACCATGCCTGCAAACCAGTGCAATCATCCGGTTTGCGCCAATACCTCTCCAGGCGCTGCGCTCCCCGGCGGGATGATCGATCCGGCAAGCATCGCCATCGGGGCGATTCCGGTCATCAGCAATCGTCTTGGCATGTTCGATTCCTCTCCCATGAAAACCGCTTATTTCATCGCTTGATTCTCCCAGATCGGAGCCATTCAGGGAAGGAGGATCACTCGACCTCTTCGCCCGCGGCCCAGGCGGCAAATCCCGGACAGATCGCCTCGGCTGCGATCGCGGCGGCGTCGCTGCGCTCCAGCAGATCGTTCATGGTGGTCGACGCCTGCATCGAGGCGTAAACATCAAGCCCTGTGACGCGATGTTCGCGGTGAACTCACTCAACGCGCGGAAGATCTCGATCTGCACCATGTGCCACTCTGCCGCGAACGCGAACGGCGTGATAGCCGCGACCGAATCGGCAAGCGAGCCGTGAAACCCGCTGAGCGCGGTCGCTTCTTCTGGAGTGAGGTCCTCGAAGAGACTCTGGGTTTCCGGGTTGCTTTGCGGCTTCGAGGAGAACGGCAAGCGCCTCCGGATTGGCAATCGCCGCGGTGGTATAAGCTCTCCTCGAATGCGGCTTTGTAATCGTCCAGACCAGCGCAACCGGTGTCCCCCGTAGGCGTCGTGCCGGTCACGGTCGTTGTGTTGGTCGAGCTGCCTGGTCGCCCTGCGCATCGGTGGACGCGGATGGTTGCGGCGGGGTAGCAGTGGGTAGCGCCGGAGGTGGCGGAACGGCTACTTCTGGTGTCTGCGTCGCAGCCGCAATGACGGGCCGACCTGGCTGGTTGTTCCCGCGCCGGTCTGAATCGTGACGCTCAGCACCATCGCCGGATCGACCGGTTTCGATGCTCACCGTCCGGTTGCGCTTGCACGGCGCCTTGTGAGATCGCCGTGACCACTTCCGTTCCGCCGATGACTTGTCCGAAGACCCGGATACTCGGCAGGGATCTGGTCGGTCAGGTCGGTCGCGGCAATGAAGAACTGAGGAGCCATTCTGGTTCGGAACGGCGTTGGCCATCGCCACAGAGCCAACAGGATATTGGCCCACGGTGGGATCGGAGGGAATGTAGTAGCCGGGTTTGCCGGCGCCAGAGCCGCTCGGATCGCCGCCCTGGATGAGATATCCGGCGAAATGCGGTGAATCGGTGCCGGTGTAGTAGCCGGCGAGCGCCAGGCAGATGAAGTTGTTGAAAGTTTGCGATCGGCGCGTTGACCGGGTCGAGCTGGATCCAGGATAGCGCCCGCGGTGGTTTCCATCGACGCCACAATCGACTGCGCCGGATCGATGATGGTTGCCGGCGCCTGCGACCAGGTCATCTGGCCGCCGGAGACCCCGGTCAGCGCCCTTGCGGCCAACATGCCGCGCCATCCAATCCCGACTGCGCCATCGCCGGCGCGGCGGTCACTGCGAGCCCAGGCACAACCGCCGCGAGCACGGTGACCGCCAGCATCTTCGCATGAAATCCGTCATCGCCGCTCACCTCCGTGTACGTGGTTCGGGCTTCATTCTCTCATGGACGATGCGGCAAGGAAACGGTAGCGCCAGGTGTGTGCCGAACGAGTCGTCGGATTGCTCGCGTTCTGGTCAGGATGACAGCGCTTCAGCCAGCGACTGCTTGACGACCTTCGACAGCGCATCCACCGCGGCAGCGCGTTCGATCCAGCGCGCGGTCCGCTCCGGGAAGCCGGGCGGCATGGGCCAGCGCCACGGTGACTGCGGCTGGATCGCGCTTCCAGTTCGAGCGTTCCATAGACAGGCGCCGTCCCGGGGGTGAGCACGCGAGTACCAGCCAGTGCGGCCATTATCGACCATGGCTTTGACCACGTTCGGCCGCTGGGCTTTCAGCGAACTTGTAACAGGGGTAGCGCGGTTGGCGGATTTGCAGCCGCACATCGCCCCAACGCCAGATATCGCCGATGCAGGCCTCGTCCTCCAGTATCCCCTTCAGACTCAGGTTTTCCCCGAACGATCCCGGGCCGTAGGGAAGCGCCGGGCTCATCTCCTCGGTCCAGCGTGGCCAATGCTCGGAGGGGTAGCCGTAGACGGCCTTTTCTGGACCGCCATGAGCCACCAGGTCACCCTGGCCGTCACCTTCGATATTGACCTCGGAGACGGTTACGGTTTCGGTCGAAATGGGGCGCTTGCGAATCCCGCTTTCGATCATCTGGCCATGCCGTTCGCAGAGATAGCCTGGGAGCGCCACATTGACCGAGAGCAGCTCGATCACGGTCACGACGCCACCGCCGCCTGTGCGTTGATCGCCAGCACATGATCGACCAGCGCATCGAGTCCGACGAAGATGGGAACGTCGTGCAGAGCCGGATCCTGGCGTTCGTAGCGATCGATCAGCGCCGCGCGCATGCCCGCATTCAGCGCTCCGACCACGTCGGACTTTGGCTGGTCGCCAATGTGCAGCGTGTTCGCGGGGTCGACGCCGAGCGGTTCGAATGCCGCCCGGAAGGTGTTGATATGCGGCTTCTCATAGCCGATCAACGCCGAGGTCACGATGAGATCCATGCCTTCGGCAAACTCGAGATGCCGGCAGAGAGCGCAGTGACATCGCTATCGGCATTGGAGATGATGGCTGTCTTGATGCCAGCCTCGCGCAAGCGGGAGGTGGCGTCCATCACATCACGGAACACGAGATACCCGCCGAAGGGAGAATCCTCGACCGCCGGAGTTTCGTATTCGGCCAGGTAGTGTTGCCGCGCTTCGCGCACCACCAGCTCATCGTGCGGGATGCCGGCGGCTTCCAGCCAGACGTTCATATATGCGAGCCGGATCCGCTCACGGTCGGCGGGTGGCCGGTCGCGAATCGGAATTGCTCCATTGACGATCGTGAAGTAGTCCTCGGCGATGAGATCGGATTGGCGCAGGGCTTCCAGATCGGACTCGTGCCGATGCGGCGAAGCGCGCCGCTGCCAGCATCTCCAGCGTTGGGATACAATTCGATCAACGTGTCATAAAAGATCAGGTAACGAGTTCGATCGGGCGGTCGTTGGTAGTCGTTTGCGAGTCCATGTCGCGGATTGGTGTCCTTCCAGCGTTCAGGCGAGTTCGTCACGCAGGCGCGGCATGACATCAGTGGCCAGGCGCTTGGCCGATTCCAGTCCTTCTCCTCGGGGAAGTCGAAGAAACTGGCTGGTGCCGGCGGCGCGATAGGCGCGGATGAGTCTTCGAAACTGTCGCCGTGTTCCAGCCGGTCTGCGCCGAAGCTGGAAGAAGCCGCGATCTCGCCGGGATCGCGGCCAGAATCTTCCCGGCAATGCGCCTGGATCTGCGCCAGCGCTTCCCGGATGCCTTCCGGATCGTTGCCGGTATCCCAGAGATCGGCGTGACGGGCGATGACCTTGAGCATGCGTGGGCGTTTGCCACCGATGAGCACCGGCAGCTTCTGCTGCACTGGTTTTGGGGCAGGGGCGCATCCGCAGATCGTAATGCTGGCCATGGAAGGTTGTGCGTGTTTCGGTGAAGAGCGATTCCATGATCTGGAGCGCTTCGTCGAGCATGTCCACCCGGTCGCCGGCGGACGGGAAGGGGATCCCGTATGCGCGATGCTCTCGCTCATTCCCACCCTGCGCCAATACCCAGAATCGCGCGTCCCTTGCTGATGTGGTCGACGGTCACAATCTCTTTGGCCAGCACTGACGGATGCCGGTGTGTGTTGCCGTAGACCAGCACGCCGATCCTGGCGCGGTTGTCTCAACGCCAGCGCAGAGAGGAGGTGGACGTCTCGAGGCACGGACCGTCCGGATCGGCATGAGAGCGCCATGAAATGGTCGAAGAGCCAGATCGAATCGAAGCCATCCTCTGCCAGTTTCCATTGGGAAACCAGCTCCAGGCCAGGTGTATTGATGCTGGGCGATGACGACGCCGAAGGAAAGGGGATGCCGGAATTCGGCCATGGGCTGGGCGATCCTCGTGAAACCGTGACTCTCTGGAGACCGGAGCGAATTCCGGTCATGCAGCATCCCGATTCTAGTCGACGGAAAGGAACTGCTCGTGGGGCACGCGAGCCGAATATCAAAGCGAATATGCTAAGATCACGATGGTTGCACTGGCCAGTGACAGGGTGCCCTGGGCGCTTCTGAGTTGCAAGCTCAGATGGCTGGCCTCCCCTCTCTCCTTCGAGAACCTATTCCTCAGTCGGCGAACAAGAACTCCGATTGGATGCGATCTGAAATCAGGTCGTATGAGCAGATTGTCGTTGCGCTCCCATTTTCGGTGGATTGCCCAGCAACGGTAGTCAGCTACTTGTAGGCATGGCTCGGCCGCGGCTCTCCAGAAGCGCCGATCCCACTTTGAGGTCTGGCGGAGTCACCTCGCGGACGACGTAAGCGCAAATGGTGGAGGTGCGCCGCCGTTGCCGTTTTGTGCCCAGGGCGGCGCAGACGACCAGTCCGTCATCTCCTGGCTGGAAAACGGCAGAATCGCGTGTCGAAGGTGGGAATAGATGGCGAGGCGATAGAGACGATCGGGGTCGATGACCAGATGCGCATCGGTCCTGGACTCTTCGAGGATCGTGACATCGAGCCGGAATCGATGATTTCCGATAGCTTCGAAGACACGGTCTCGTACGGACTGAGCATCCTCTGTGGCGTGAAACTGATCAGATCCCGCTTCCTCGCGTGCAAGCGTTCGTCGAAGACTCGAGGAGATCGCTGCCAACCTCACACGCCTCTATTGCGATCGAGGTGACGGTGAAAATCGAGTGCCCTTGGGTGCAAACACAAGGTCACCCGATTCATCCAGGAAAAGAGATACCGAACTGCCACCGATCTGCGACCCCCGCGCGGCAGACCAACGACCTTTGATGCGAAGCCGCGGCAGCGTAGCACGAGCGGTAAGCCTGTCACGCGGCGCCAAAGTCGCTTACGATGGAGCGACCGATGGTCGATATCCGAAGGAGAAGCACATTGGGTAGTTCCGCCACGATCGACGCAATGAACAAGGGTGCGCCAGACAGCATCTATCTCGACAAAGCCCTGTCTCGAAGCAGGATCTCGATACCCTGCTCGAGGTCGCGCAGTGGACCGGCAGCGCCCGCAGCACCCAACCGTGGCATTTCATCGTCGTGCAGGACAAGCAGACATTGGGCAAGCTGGCGGCGCTGCGTCCCAATATCGATTGGCTGGCCAATGCCGGTCGCCATCGCGCTCGTCTTCGATGGGCACGACACGGTGCTGGAATCATTCGACGAAGGACGGATCTTCCAGAACGACTGGCCATCGGCGCGAAGCTGCTCGGGCTTGGCGCGGGCACCGCCCTGAAGTTCCTGGGTGAAGCGGAAGAAGCCGCTGCCAAGCGCATGCTTACTCGGTGTGCCGGCGGAACGCACCATGCATTCGATGGTCGCGCTGGGGTACGTGGACAAGGATGCCAATCAGCTTCCGGCCGCAACTACGTCGGCCGCAAGCCACTGAGCGAGATCGTCGGCTACGAATCGATGTAGGGCGAAGGTTCAGAGCCCATAGTCCGGAGTCCGGAGTCCGGAGTTCGGGTTCAGAGTCCAGGGGCCGGAGACGGACGTAGGCGTCTTGGGCCCAGGACTCGCTATCGACAGGCAGACGTATGACGGCATCCATCGAAGAACTGCGCAAAGTCCGCCAATCGCGGCAGTTCACCGCCGAACCGGTGACCGAAGAACAATTGCAGCAGCTGCTCGAAGTTGCGCAGTGGACCGGGAGTTCCCCAGAACACGCAACCATGGCACTTCATCGTGATCCGGGACAAGGATCTGCTGGCGAAGGTCGCTTCCGGTCCGCGGAGAATCAATCAAGTGGGCCGCGCAGGCGCGCTCCGCGATCGCGCTGGTCATCTCGGCCAAGGGAGATATCAGCGGAGCATTCGACGAGGGTCATTGTGACCGAGCGCCTCATGATTGCTGCGCGGATGCTTAGGCTCGGCGCCAGTATTACTGCCTGGTTTAGCGATGCGGACCAGCAGGCCGCAGCCAAGGAACTGCTTGGTATCCCGGCTGAGCTCACCGCTCGCTCGATGGTGGCCATCGGACATCCCGTCCGCGGCGCGCGGTCGAAATCCGGCGGTCGAAAGCGCCGCTTTCCGAACTGGTCAGCTACGACCGATTCAGCGAGTAAGCGAAGCGCAGGCCGCACTCCATGCGAATTCCCAGCAATGAGCGTAGAATCCGCGCGGCAATCCTCGAGATGCCGCCGATTCGAAAGTCGCCGGGGAGTGCGCATGGAGTGCCAGCACGTGCAAGTCGATCGTCGCCGGTTGCTGGCGCTCGGGATGAGCGCGCTCGTAAGGTCGCTCGGTCTTCAGCGTGCCGCTGCACATGGTGCAACTGCTACTCCCACTTCAGCCGGGCCGGCTGCGGGTATGGCAGACGCGACGCCTGTGGCCAGCCTTGGCTTCCCCGGCCGCGAGCGGGTCGACGTTTGTCTCGACGATTGTTTCGCTGAAGTTCACACCGCCCGAGATCGACATCGAGGCTGGCACCACGGTGATCTGGGAGAATCGCGATGTCGTCTTACCTCGATGCGCACAAAGCCAAGGTGGAAGACCAGCTCTTCGCATCGCCGTATATCGAAGGCCGGGAAAATCCTTTTCCTTCACCTTCGACAAACCGGGCACCTATCCGGTCTTCTGCATACCGCATCCGTTCATGTCGCAGACGGTGGTGGTGACGGAGAAGAAATAGGCAAGCGTTTCCGCATGCGGAGCAGGTTCTGCGCTGGGTTGCGCGGATGCGGGTCGACGCTGATGACCACATATCCGAGCTGCTCGAAGAGCGCCCGATTGCCGGGGAGCGCTTCCCGCATGGACAGCCGAATCTCGCCTACTCCAAACCGGGGCGCTTCTGCTTCGACCGCCAGCATCAACGCGCGCGCTACTCCGCGTCGGCGCGCTTCGAAATCACGGCCAGCCGCCCAAGGTAGGGCAGGCGCCCTGCGGTTCGAAACGCACCGATCCGACCGGCGTCTCTCTCAATCCAGGCGATTGCCGCGCCTCCACACGCGCGATGGCCGCGTACATCCTCGTCGCTTTCCAGAACGCGCTCGACGGCGGATCGAGCGTGTCCTTGAATTGGGCGAACCCGGCCAGCATCAACGCGCGCACCAACGGCGCATCGTCGATGCCGGCGATCTGAACGGTGACCTCGGATTCGACTTCGAGCACGGCGCGATTTCCTCAGGCTACCGCATGACGGCGTCCGTCTGCCGAATGGCCGGATTGCGCGCGATCATTTCGATGCACAACGCAGAAGATCTCGTCTGAAAGCTTGCGCCATTTCGCCGAACCGCGCATCGCGCATCTCGTCCGTATCGAAACGGCGCTCTACCAGGAAACGCGCCTGTCGTTGCGCGGCCCAGCGTCTTTCGGTCTCTGTGCCGTCGATCGACAGAATGTCGGTGGCTGCCAGATGGAACGGTAGCATCCAGGCCGCCGACTCGCGATGGAACCCCTCGTCGATCATACGCTAGCAGGAATCCACCAGGTATGGCCGCAGATGCGCATGCAGCTTGTGATCGAAGGGGTGGGGTTTCTGTTTCCGCTCCAATGCCAGGTCGAAGAACCAACCGGTTTCCTCCAGCAACTCGACCGATTCGGGAAGCGACAAGCGATCGAGCGAAGATCGCCAGCAGACGTTCCTGCAGATCGAGCCGCCCGTACTCCGCGAGGTACTCGCGGACGGTCTGACACCCGGCCGCCCATCTTCGGCGAGCGCAATGCCGCCACGGAGAACGCGCCCGCCAGGAAAGTGCTGCTATAGCCGAGCATGGAAAGCTCGCCCGATGGCTTCGCGCGGCTTCCTGTGCCAATGGACGCAATCCGAATGCCCGCTGTTGGCCCAAAACCTCATGCGCAAACCGGGCGTCACCCATTCGCGGTCGGCATGGCGCGGAATGACCTGGCGGCTCAAGTCGGAAAGCCAGCCGTCCGGGTCATAGATCGACGATTCCACGGTGAAGTGAAAGGCCAGTTCGGATTCCGGAACCGCTTCCGGGCTCGTACTCGCTAACTGGTTTGAGTCCTGCTTCAGTCGCCAATCCGTCCACGTGCGCTTCCAGAATGTTCGAGATCGGTCCTGTTGCTGGACCATTGGGCTCTCGTTGTCGAGGTAGATGCAGATCAGTGTCCTTGGTGATTGGAAGAGCGCGTCACATCCCGGCATCGCGGTGATCCCACCCACCAGATGCGCCGCGCGAAATCCGGGCGTTTCGGCGTTGGCGGCTACCATTGCCGGACTGTGCCCTTGGCTTCCATTACGTTCACGATGTCCTCCATTAATGACCATGTATCTCGTTCGGCGTCCAGCAACTGGAACTGAACACGATCTCATACTAGGGGTAGCCCATCTCCAGCGCATCAGCAATACCACGTATTTCGCCCTCGCCGTTCTGCGTAGTGGGAAACACGCGCTCAGGTCCCGTGGCCGTGCCTGAAAAAGCGCTGAAGCCGCGCCGTCGTGGACGGGGTCGCCGCTAGAATCAGGTCGCGATGCTGAGGATTCAGGCCACGTGCAAAAGGTGACTCCCATCGCTCCCTCCGTCTGCTCTTCGTGCTTGGACTGGCCATTGGGCTGCTCGTAGGCTGGGGGCTCTCGCGGGGCGCGCCCACGCGCCCGCCACCGCGCAGGACAGATCCGTGCCTACCGATGCAATCTCGGTGTGCGGCAAGTGGGACCGTCGGTGGTGACGGTCATCAATCAGCAGATGTTGGGGGTTCGACTCGGTCACGGCCAGTCGGATCAGGCACCGGGTTCATCATCGATGCCGAAGGACATGTCGTCACCAATTGGCATGTCGTCGAGGGGGGACAAGAGTTCCAGGTCATCCTTTCGAATGGCGAGCGGCTTCCAGCCACGCTGGTGGGTTCGGACCGCATCCAGCGATCTTGCCGTGGTCAGGATCGATGGCGAGGCGCCGACGTTCGCAACGTTTGGCAATTCGGACGAGGTTGCAGGTCGGCGAAACTGTGCTGGCGATCGGTTCACCGTTGGGCACCTACACCAACACCGTCACCAGGGAATCGTCAGCGCGCTTGGCCGCGATCTGGCCCAATCCAACTACAACAACCTGATCCAGCACGACGCGGCCATCAGCTTGAGCAGCTCGGGTGGACCGTTGTTCGATCTGCATGGCCGCGTGGTTGGCGTCAACACGCTGGGTGTACATCAGAAAGAGGGAGGACAGTCGATCCAGGGACTCTTCTTCGCTGCCAGGCAATCAGGTGCAGGACATCGCGCAGCGGCTGATTTCCGATGGACGCGTGATCCTCCGTTCTTCGGTATCGCATCAGACCATCAACGGCAGTTGCTGCCCAGGCCAATCGCGATCGACATTGCAGCCTACATCTCTGTTGTTAACATCGGCGGACCCGCGGAAGCTGCCGGTTTGCAAGTCGGCGATATCGTGATCGCCATCAATGGCGTGTCTGTGAATGAGCAGAACGCGTTCGCCGAAGTGCTCTTCATGCACCAGCCGGGAGAGACAGTGTCGGTCGATGTTCTGCGCGGAGATCAGATGATGACAGTCCAGCTCACCCTCATCGACGTCGCCCGACGCCTGAGCGAGGACTGGAAGGCCGAGCGCCTGGTCCAGACGCCATGCGGTGTTTCGGTTCCGTCTCAGGGCGCAGATCTCGGCGCGCAGGACCCCGTTCTGTACGTACGTGCCCGTTTTCGGGTCAGATGGCGCTCCCGCCGCCATGCCAGCATCACTAGACTCGAACCAGTGGCAAGTTCGTCGACGCGCTGGAAAGGCTGGGCATGTTCTCTCCAAGTAGGCTCGACCATGTTGCATGGTTCCTGGTGTTGTTGATTTGCAGCATGGGTGCTGGTGAACACTGGTCGATGTGTCGGGAGATCGTACCGAACGACGGCGCAAGCGCACGGTGGATGACCGGATAGACGGCCACCGCGACCTGCTTCAACGCGTACCGAATGAACACGCCGCCGGGCCCGAGCCCGGCGGCGTTTTTCGTTCTTCCATTGATACGGAATCCGCATGGGCGCCTGGGGACGGCACACGATCGCTCGTCGCGAATCCACCGTCGAACGCTGGGCCATTCCCTGGCAATCACCCGGATTCCGTACAGCTTCAGCTACTTCTGGAGGTGCGCTTCCAGGAACCAGAGGCCTTGTCGATCCCGCGTGACACTTCGGTAAGAAGAGATCGGCGGTGTCCTTGTCGCCCGACTTGTCCGCCTCATCGATAGCGGCGCGGGTGCTGGCGGCGTAGTCGGCGTAGCGGGCAACGAGCGCCTTTACCGTATCCATGCCATCGGTGGCATCGACGAAACTCGGAAGACGCGAATTTGCGGCCGCCATTCTGGCAGTGCCCATCGCATAGCCACCCAACTGCGTCACCCGCTCGGCGTTCGTCGACATGGCCTCGACCTCTTCGGCCAGTTCGTCGTAGAGCTTGTGCAGCGCAATGAATTCCGGCCCCTTGACATTCCAATGCGCCTGTTTGATCTGTGTTTGCAGGTCCGCCGTGTCGGCGAGCTGCTGATTGCGAATCGATCATTTCGGCTCGCGTGCCAGCGGGAATATCGATGCTTGTCTTGAAGCGGTCGGCCTTCGATGTCATGAGAACCCATCCTTTCCGTGGCGGTTCGTGGATCGAACGATACCGATCAATGGTAGCCGACACACCAGCAGAGGACAGCGTTGGCAAGCGCGAGTGATTGGACTTGCGCGGTGTGAGAGAATGCGAGAAACGTTCGGAGATTGGAAGACCGGTCACCCGTCTGGCAGTGCGCATGCAGCGGGTTTCGACGGTAGATCGGCGGGAAGCGTGCAGGCTGGACGTCGACCGATTCGGTGGAACCGGGGCGCATCGCTCCTGATGGCAGTTGTTCTGGTGGCGATGCTGGCCTGGAGTGCGCTCCCGGCTGCGACCGCGGCTGGGATGCCGGTTCGCCGATCGCCGGCAGTCCAGAGTCCTGGCTCTCTGACGCGGCCTCACCCGTACCCCAACCGCCGGAAATGTTCCGCAACGACCCCGGCCGTAACGGCCGGGCGGACAGTCGAGGTCCCGGCGACTCCGGCAAGATCGAGGAGATTTGGAGCTTCGACGCTGGTGGAGATGTCGAATCGTCGCCGCGGTGGTCGATGGCACGGTTTATTTCGGCAGTGGTGACGGCTTGGTCTACGCGGTCGATGTGCAAACGGGCGACTCGCCTGGCACTTCCGCACCGAGGGTGAGGTGTATTCCTCCCCGGCAGTCGTCGATGGCGTTGTGTTGATCGGCAGCGAGGACGGCAATCTCTATGCGCTCGATGCGGCTACCGGCGACGAGCGTTGGCGCTTCGAGCTGGTGACATGATCGTCGCCTCTCCGGCGGTCGTCGATGGCATCGTCTACATCGCCAACTACGACAACTCGCTCTACGCGATCGATTTCGCGACCGGCGAGCGCCGCTGGTCTACGCCGGGAACGCGAGTTTCTACGCCTCGCCCGCATTCGCAGAAGGCGTCATCTACATCGGCGGAGTGGACAGTTCGTTCTATGCCGTCGATGCCGCCAGCGGCACGCTGATCTGGTCCGCCTCCGGGGCGTCGGCCATCTTCTCCACTGCCGCCCGGTCGATAGCGGCATCGTCTACTACGGCACCATCGACGGCGTTGTCATCGCGCAAGAGGCCACCGCGGGCAGTGCTCTGGGCCCAGACGCAGGCAGCCACAGCCAGACCTCGTCGCCTGCTGTGGCGGACGGACGTGTGTTCGCTGGCAGTTCGGTGGGCCTCTATGCGTTCGATTCCGTTACCGGCACGCCGCTCTGGGCTTCCCAATCGATCAAGGCTTCTATGCATCACCCTGTCGTGGACAGGATCGTTTACGCCGGCTCGAACAGCGGCGTCCTGGTGGCCCTGGATGCTGAATCCGGCGCTGAACTCTGGCGCTGGGAAGACACCTGGACGAAATCCTCTCATCCCCGGCTATCGCGGAATATGGCGTCTTTTTTGGCAGCCGGGACGAAGCGCTGCACCTGCTCGGGGTACACGATGAGGTCATCATCCCGACCCCGACTGCCACGTTCACCCCGAGTGTCACGTTGACGCCGAGCATCACGCCGACCCCGTCGATGACCTTCACCGCCACGGCAACGTTCACTCCGACGAACACGCCGACCAATACCCATACGCCGACGAACACCGTGACCGCCAACTACGCCGACGGCGACGACAACCCATACACCAACATTCACTCCGACCAACACGGCAACGGCAACGGCCAGTACGCCGTCCAATACACCGACGTCGACACCTACGAACACACCGACGGATACGCCGACGAATACACCGACCAATACACGTCGACGAGCACGCCGACGGTTACGCCGACGTCGACACCGACTGACACGCCGACGTCGACACCGACTGACACGCCAACGTCGACACCGACTGACACGCCGACGTCGACACCGACTGACACGCGGCAACCGCGCCGACTGACACGCCAACGAATACGCCGGCGGCAACGCCGACCAATACACCGACGGACACGCCAACGGCAACGCCGACGGATACACCAGTCCCAACGGACACGCCAACGGCAACGCCGACCAATACACCGACGGAGACGCCGACGCCGCTTCCCACGGAGACACCAGTCCCGACGGAAACGCCAACGGCAACGCCGACGGATACACCCGTTCCGACGGCAACCCCGATCCCGCCGACGGAGACACCGGTTCCACCGACCGAGACGCCGACGCCGGTGCCACCTACTGCCACACCGACCGAGGAAGCCGAAAGCAGTTTCGTCAGTCTGGTGGGGAATCCGGCACCTTCCGGGCGGCCGAATCGGCCACCCCGACCACCACCCCCTTCCGACCGCTACCGAGTCGGCGACGCAAACGCCGGCGCCGACGATCGCTGTGGAACCGACCTCGATCGTGACCCAGGAATCGGTGGCGCAATCACCGGTCGAAATCGAGGTCGCCACTGCCGGGCCAGATGAGGAAACCAGCGAGAGCGAGGCGGCCGAGGCAATGGCAACGGCGGACGAAGAATCATCGGACGACGAGGATGCCGAGGACGATGAGGATCGCGATCGATACGTCGATCGTGACCAGGTCGATCGGTTCGAGGTTGCGCGATCGAGGCGCTTGCCAGCGATCCGATCTACGGTCCGGTCACGGGTGATGTGGTCGAAGGCGTGGGCGTGATTCAGGGCATCTACCGGAGATCGTCACGACCAACTCCTACTTCCGCGCGACATTCACCAATCCTGATGACATGAGCACCCCGTATGACATCGGGTTCGGGTTCCCCGCCATGTCGAGGGGAACAATCAGTTGCGCCTCGTCATCAGCTCAGAAGACGAATGGTTCCTCGGCATCGGCGATCAACCGGCCTATCAGACCGGCAAGGCATACAGGTTCCAGTCGGAACCGAGGTGAGCAGAATCTGATCGAAGTCGTGGCAGATGGAAACCGGCTACCTGGCCATCAACGGCACCGTGGTCGCCGTTCTCGATCTCTCGCCCTCGTCCAACGCCGGCGACGTGTGGGTAACCGCTGGCCTGAACGTGCCCGATATCGTGACCGGCCGAACCTCGGTCGTGACCATTTCGAATCTGGGCGCTTCCGTAGCGGGTCTGGAGACCGGTGACAGCCGTATGGAGTCGAGCCGGGGAACACGCTGCACCGATCTCGGGACACGAGGGTCGTTCGACTATGTACTTCATGCGCTCTTCAGCGAGCATCGATCCTCGGTATACTCGCGCATGAGTACATAGTCAGGTTCTCGCTATTTGTTTGAAAGGAAAGGTGAAGCAATGCATCGGATGATTCGTACTGCGCTCGTGATAGCGCTCCTTGCATCGATCATCACATGGGTGGGCGGCGCGCAAGGGATCGCAGCGCAAGGTCGGGTCTACCAGGACACCGTAGTTCGTCCGCCACCGGGTTGCTCGGTGGTTCGCCGGACCCCGCTCGCTTTCTCTATGGATACCAGAACAGCCAGTTCATCATTCAGACCCTGGAGCAAGGATGGTCTGGCGACCTGTTGGCCTTTGCCAACGTCCCACCATTGCCGGATGTCAGCGTAAAGGTCGATTTCGCGATTGCCGGCGATCTCACCGGCAAGTACGCCTTTGTCGGTTGCCGCTTCGATGATGCGGGCACCGCGTACATGTTCGAGGTCCACCCTGACACCGGATTGGCGAACATTTGGCGATACGACCCGAGCGATGTCGTCAACATCGCCAGTGTGACCAATACCTCGGTCGTCACGGTTGGCAGCGGGAACAACACCATCGAGATTCGGTGCGAAGGGAGCACCATTTCCGGCTTTGTCAACGGCACGCAGCTGCTCACGGTGCAGGACGCCACCTATACCGCTGGCGATCCGTTCATTGGCGCCGGCAAGAACGACGCGACCACCGATCTGCTGCTGACCGGTTTCGACAATCTGGTCATCACAGAGCTCGTTTCGGGCGTTGTGGCTCCCACCCAGGCTCCGCTTCAGCCGACCCAGGCCCCGTTGCAGCCGACGCAGGCCCCACTCCAGCCGACGCAGGCTCCGGTGCAACCGACCACGGGGACAACCGGCACGACCGAAGATTTCCCAATGGTCCCGTACACGGATCCAAGCATCGATCCGGCCGCCACACTGGATGAAGGCTTCTTCATGACGCTGGCCCAGCCGGTGGCCTACGAATCGACCGGTGCGAATGGCAACCTGAGCTCGGGTTCCCCACAATATCTGACCGCTGGTGTCAATCTGCTCGACTTCTACGCCGAGCTCGACTTCATCACGCCTCCCTCCGACCCGGCCGGGCTTTGGACATTCGGGTTCTGCTTCTGGGCGGACGCCAATGGCAATTGCTACGATCTCTTCGTCAGCAGCAATCGCACCAACATGAACTGGGGCCTGGGCCACTGGAGCCCGAACGGGTTCGATCTGGTGAACAGCGGCCCGCTTCCGGCTGGGGCGATCGATCTCGCGCCAGAGGCGGTCAACGAGGTGACCGTCGTTGTTTACAAGGGCATTGCCATTCTCAGCACCAACACCTATGAAGCCGATGTGAGCTTCCCGGTGCCGGGCACTCCGTATGGCGGCGATATCAAGGCGTCGGCAAGCTTCATTGCATCGGTCGAGACGGAGACCCGCACCCTGCCCGTCACCATCACGTCGGTCGGCATCTGGGATATGTCGTCTGGGGTCTACCCGGACATCTTCAGCGCCACCGAGACGCCTGCGGCCCCGGTCCAGCCAACTCAGGCTCCGTTGCAACCGACCCAGGCTCCGTTGCAACCGACCCAGGCTCCGTTGCAGCCGACGCAGGCTCCCATCCAGCCGACCCAGGCCGGTGTTCAGCCCACGCTGCCAGCAACCACGGGCTCGACTGGCAACATTGTGTTGCAGCAGGCGTTCGAGACCGAGCGCGCGGCGGCGCTCGCAGTTCAGCCGGTGGCCGGGGTGCCGAGCGGAACGTTGACCCAACTTGGGGACAGCTTCAATGTGCAACTGGCCGGCGTCTCGCTGCTCGACGTCTATGCCACTGCAACGTTCGTCAATCCAACCGACATGTCGGTCAACTGGGATATCGGGATGGGCGTCCGTGACCGGGCCGACGACACCGAGTATCGGTTCGTTGTCCGCTCGGACGGTTCCTGGGTGGTGACGATCGGAACCGGGACGGTTGTGGCGGAAGGCAACGTCACGACCTTCAACACCGCTCCTGGCGGCACGAACACCATTGAGTTCATCGCCCAGGGTGCGGTCGGCATGATCGCGTTCAATGGCCAGGCGCTGCAACAGGTCGATCTTTCCGCCAATATGGCTGCCGGCGATGTCTATATTGCGGCCGGTATGTACATCTCCAGTTCAGTTGCCGGGCGGGTCGTTCCCTTCCAGAACTTCGCTGTCTACCAAGTCGCTCCGTAGCGACGGCAAAGGCGAGTCGAAGCAGGGCGGCCATCCCGGCCGCCCTGTCTTGTTGCTCCGGCACACCTCTCGAGTTCGCTATGCTGTCGCAACCGCCTGCAGCGGCCAGAGAAGTTCGATCCCCCGGCAGACGGACTCGCCGGTTGCGAACCGAGGAGCGCGCCCAAAACCATGATCGTCGATGTTCACAACCACACCCCACGACATCGGATTGCTCCCGAGCGAACCGGCGCCGAACTCGATAGCAAATGGCGCCCCGATCAATCTGCCTCCACCGCGCATACCTGGGACGAGCATGTGCGCGCGCTCGAATGCGTCGATCGCGCCATCGTCTTCAACATCGCGTCCGATCCGCGCGGCGATGTGCCCGATGACGGCCAGCTCATCTACGAAACCCCACGGGTGAATGACGATACCGCGGCGTTCGTGCGGGCGTATCCGGAAAAGTTCATTGGCTTCCTGACCGTGCATCCCTTCCATCCGAATGCGCTGGATGAGGTCGAGCGCGGCGTTCATGACCTCGGCTTGCGCGGTATCAAGCTTGGCCCCAATTACCAGAACTTCGATCCGCTCGGACCGGAGGCGTTCGCGGTCTTCGCTCGTGCCGAGGAACTTGGGCTGCCGATCCTCTTTCATCAGGGAACGTCGCCGGTGCGCTTTGCCGATCTCGATTTCGCGCATCCGCGGCATATCGACCGTGTCGCCACCGCGTTCCCGGACCTCAAGATGATCCTGGCCCATATGGGGCACCCGTGGCAGACCGACTGCTACGTCGTCATCCGCAAACATCCGAATGTGTATGCGGACATCTCCGCCAATTTCTATCGCCCCTGGTCGTACTACAACGCCATGCGCATCGCGACCGAATGGGCCGTGCTGGACAAGCTGCTCTTCGGTTCGGACTACCCCATCGCGTCGCCGCAGGAAACGATGGATGCGCTTTGGCGTGTCAACGATCCGATTGCGGGCACCGCGCTGCCGCCCGTTCCCCTCGATGCGCTCGAACGCATCCTGCACCGCAATTCGTTGGAGCTGCTGGGGCTCGAATAGGCGAACCAACAGCAGCGAGACATGGGCAAGCGCCGGTTCGGCGCCGCGTGCGCTACCCGCCGATTGCCCATATACTGCCAATACCGGACAACTGAAAAGATCGATCGTTCGACATAGGAGAAGCGACTATGCGACGGCTATCGAGATTCGTATTGGCAGTGCTGTTGCTCGCGCTTGCCGGATTGCAGACGGTTTCCCCGGCAAGGGCGCAGGGGCAGGTCTACACCGACACCATGGACTCGGCAGAAACCGGGTTGCTTGGCACCGCGTCATCGACCCCCGGAGTGACCTACTCCTACCAGGACGGCCAGTTCCTGGTGCAGGCCAGCGATCCGTCATTCCAGGGCGAACTGGTTTCGTTCATCGGCGTTCCTGAAATGAGCGATGTGCGCGTGACGGTCGACGTCGCGCTCGGCGGCGACACCAACAACAAGTACGTCCTCGTCGGTTGCCGCGCGAACGATACCAGCGATGGTTACATGCTCGGCGTCGCGCCCGTCAGCGGTCTGGCGATTCTTTTCCGTGCCGATCCAGATGACGATGTGGTGTTGCAGCGATTGCAGGACCCAGCGCTGGTAAATGCTGGCAATGCCAACAACCAGATCGGAATCGATTGCACCGGCAACGTCATTACAGCCCTGATCAATGGCACTGCGGCGCTCACGGCCACCGACAGCACCTACGCGAGTGGGAGGGTGTACATCGGCGCGGGCGCCAGCGGAGATGAGATCGACGGGCTGGCCGTCGGATTCGACAATTTGACGGTCACGGATCTCTCCGGAGGAAGCAACCTTCAGCCAACTGCCATTCCAGCAGCGCCCACACTGGCCGCGCCCACAGCGGCAGCGCCGACGTTGGCGGTTCCGACCACGGCTCCACTGGCGCCGACGGAAGCGAGCACCGGCGCCACCACCCAGATGCGCGACCCCAACATCGATCCTGCAGCTACCCTGGCGGATGCGTTCAACGTCTCGCTCTATGCCCAGCCACTCGTTGCCGATCTCGGTGGCTCGGCCGAGGTGACGATCGACAACGTGCGCACGCTGCCGGCCGGTGTGCAGGTGGCGGAATTTTATGCCGAGCTTCACTTCACCACGCCCCAGGTGCCAGCCGGCACCTATTACCTGGTCGGATTCTGTTTCTGGGTCGATCCAGCCGGAAACTGCTACGACATCTACGTGCAGGATGACGGCACCGGTATTTCCCGGTGGGGATATGGGTATGACGTGGCCGGCCAGGGCTACGACACAATCCAGACCGGCGATGTCACCGCGGGGACCATCGATCCCACTCCGGGCGCGGACAACTTCCTCAGCATCACGGTCTACAAGGGGCTCGCGATCCTGAGTGGAAACACCTTCACGGTTGCGGCGGTTATTCCGTTGCAGGGCACACCAGTGATCGGCGATGTCAAAGCGGAAGTCGGCTTCATCCAACAGGCGAGCGCCGCGCCGTCCACTGTGAACACCTTGCCAATGGATGTCTCCTTCTTTGCTGTCTGGGATCTGAGCTCGGGTCAGGTGCCGAGCGTTGGTCCGGTTGCCACCGACACCCCCAGCGCGGCATTGCCAACCGCGACCAGCGCATCCCTCCCCACCATCGCTCCGCCAAGCCCGACGGTGGCCTCGCTCCCGACAATAGCGCCGACCGTGATCGTGCAACCGACGCCTCGCACGAATGCGGTGGCTCCGACGTTGCCGCCGCTGCAATCCACCGATGTCCAGAGCGTGATCTTCGACCGGGGCCGCACCACGGCAATTGCGAACGCGCCGCTGGTCGGCGGCAATTCGGGCGTCTTGACCCAGGAAGCGACGGGCTACACCTGGAACTCGAGCGGCATCAGCGCTGGCGATTTCTATGCGCTTGTCACGTTCACCAATCCGGGTGATGTCGCCACGCCGTTCGATGTCGGAATCGGGTTCCGGGCATCCGCAGGGACCGAGTCCGGTCTGCGCTTCGTCGTCTTGTCCACCGGTGAGTGGTATCTCTTCGTCCCGAACGTGACGACTATCGCCAGTGGCGTCGTGACGAACTTCGACGCGGCCGCGGGAGCGACGAATACCATCGAAGTGCTTGCTCAGGGCGGCGCGGGCTTGATCGCGGTCAATGGGGTCGTCTTGCCACAAGCCGATCTCTCCAGCGCGGCCGCGCCGGGAGATGTGTACATCGGCACCGGATTCTTCCAGGGCGACTCCGTGGCCGGCCGACAAGTGCCGTACGCGGATTATTGGGTCTTCCCGATGACGGCGTAGCAATCCACGACATATCTCAGGGCAATCTCTTTCGGGGTACGGGCGGTCATCGACTGCCCGTACGTTTCGTTTTGCCGGCGTGGCCGACCGAACGTTTGAGGCTTTTCCAACGGCTCGAAACTCCGTATACTGGGGCGACATAACAAGTCAATATAGGGTGCGACAGAAGACGGAGGTCCTCATGCGCAGAATCCGTTCGGTCATCGTGTTGCTGCTCGTACTGATTGGAGCAGGGTTCCCCCTGCCAGATGTTGGCTTGGCTCAAGGCACGGTCTACACCGATACCATGGACTCGGCGGAAACCGGGCTGTTGAGCACCGAAACGTTCGACCCCACGGTCAGCTTTACCTACCAGAACAGTCAGTTCGTCGTCGATGTTCAGCAGCCCTCGTTTCGAGGCGACATCACTTCGATACTGAATCTCCCCGAGATGGCGAGTTCGCGCCTGACGGTCGATGCGTTCATCGAGGGCGATCCGGCCAATAAATACGTCATTGCCGGCTGTCGCCGCACCGATGCCGGCGAGGGGTACTACTTTGGCTATCTGCCAGCCACCGGGGAAATCATCATCTGGCGGCGGGACTCCACCGGGGACACCAATATCGCCCAGTCGGTCGACCCGTCGTTGATCGCGCCCGCCAACACGATGTATCAGATCGGAATCGATTGCTGGACCGGCATCATCACCGGCATCGTCAACGGGCAGCCCGTGGCGAGCGCATTCGATGCGACGTATGCCGTGGGACTCCCCTTCATCGGTTTGGGCGCGAATGGGCAGGAGACCGATGGTCTCAAGGTGGCGTTCGACAACCTGACCGTGACCGACAATGGCAATCTGGAACTCGGTCCGGAAACCCCGGTCTGGGAACCGACCGCCGTTGGCGCGACCACCGGTCAATCCACCCCGATGCGGGATCCGGCCGTCGATGCGGCCGGCGCGCTTTCTGATGCCTTCACGGTCTCGTTGGAGAGCGCCCCAGTGGTTTCGGGTTTGGGCGGCGATGCAGACGTCGATCTCGACGGGTTGGCCAAACTGCCAGCGGGCGTGCAACTGGCCGACTTCTATGCCGAGATTTACTACACGACTCCGGCCCTGCCCGCGGGAACGACGTATCTGGTCGGCTACTGCTTCTGGACCGATTCCGCTGGGAATTGCTATGACATCTATCTCCAGGATCATGGCAACGGAACTGCCACCTGGGGATACGGCTATGACTCCGCGAGCGGCGACTATCAGCAATTGCAGTCTGGCGAACTGCCAGCGGGTTCGGTCGACCCCACGCCGGGAGCGACGAATTTCCTCGGCCTGACGGTCTATCAGGGCACTGCCATCCTGAGCGGGAACACGTACGATGTGGGTGCGGTCATTCCGCTCGGCGGGACACCGATCGCTGGTGACGTCCAATCGGAGATCGGGTTTCTCGATTCGGGCAACGTTGGCGTCGCCGATCCGTTGGCGATGTCGACCTCGGATTTCGCCGTTTGGGATCTCTCGTCGGGAATGGTTCCGGTGGCGGAAGATGCCATCGCCGTGGCGACCGAGCCGCCGGTGGATACAACGGTGCCCACAACCGCTCCGATAACGACTTCCGCGCCGATCGTGCCCCCGCTTCAGGGAACTGATAGCGTTGCCGCGTCGTTCGATCAGGCGCGCGCGGCTGCGATGCTCCACCCGCCGCTCGGTGGTGAGTACGCCGATACGATATCGCAAGACCCAGCGGGGTATATGTGGGTTACGGCCGGCATCAATGTCAGCGACTTCTACACCATCGTGACCCTTACCAACCCGACCGATCTCACGACTCCGAGCGATATCGGCATCGGATTCCGAGACGACCGCGATTCCGAAGGCGGCGTGCGTTTCGTGATCGACTCGACCGGAACCTGGTACATGCTCATTCCTGGACAGGACCCGTATGCCACGGGCGCTGCCACCGGATTCGATATCGCTCCTGGCGCATCGAACACCATCGAGCTCCTGGTGCAGGGCGGTACCGGCACGATCGCCATCAATGGGGTGCTGTTGCCGCAGTTCGATCTGTCGACGATCACGAATCGAGGCGATATCTACATCGGGACAGGGTTCTTCCAGGGATACTCGGTCGCCGGGCGTACGGTTCTCTATAGCAATTGGTGGATCTTCCCGACGGACATTCTGGACGTTCCCAGCGGCTGATCGATCGGGACTGAATACGGCAGGGCGTCGGGTGGGGGAACGCACGGGGCTGGTATCACCCGGCGAGCGTGCGCAGGACGCCCTTTGCATTGGTACGCAGGAGCCCGGGTAGAGGGCGCATCTCGTGCGCCGCGCGTCGCCTGCGAGATATCCCCGTTTCCGATACCCTGCGCGCGGCGAGAGCAACGCCCGGCAGGAGTTCACATCGAGGAGCGGAGAGAAACGCGGTGCTGATCGGATACGTGAGCGACGAGAACTATGTGGCCCAGAGCGATGTGGCGATCGAGATCGACCAGGACGGCGAGCTGATCGAGGTGATCCGTTCCACCCCGCGTGGCGGGGTGTATGCCGATCTGGGCGCGGGCCGCCATCGCTTCAGCTTGGTCAAGCCTGGGTTTGGCTCGAAGAGTGTCACCCTCGATCTGCCGCTGGCTGAGCCCTATCAGTTTCGCTTGCTCTCCGATTGCCTGCTTGGCTATGTCTGGCCGAATTGGGTCAAGACCGGAGAGCGTTCTGAGTTTCGCGTTCATTCCCACGAACCCTACCAACTCAGCCTCTGGCGCTACGGGCTGGAGAAGGAGTTCATCGCCAAGCTCGGTTGGTTCGACGAGCACGGTCCCCGGGCGGTCATGCAAATCACCCCAGATGGCGACTACGTGCAAACGGGCGTTCGGTGGAACAAGACCGGGTATGGCAACCCGCATCTGACCCAGTTCGTCACCGGGCCGGAGCGTTCAGGACTCTACTATCTGGAAGCGAAGAGCAACACCGGCCGGTTCTTTTCCTTTCCCTGGATCGTCGCGCCCGCCGCGCCGTCGAACCCGATTGCGGTCATCCTGTCGACCAATACCTGGAATGCCTACAACAACTTTGGCGGCCGTAGCAACTACGTCAACTCGGCAGGCATGCCTCTAGCCCCCGCGGTCAATGCGCGGCAAGACATGCTCCGCTATTCCTCGATCGATACGTTTGGCGAGTGGAGCTTTCCCGACGACGCCTATCCTCCCGTTCATTTCGAGCGTCCGAACCCGGCCAACAGCATTCCCGAGGGAACCCAGGCCACCGATCCAATCGTGGGGCGGCAGGGGTGTCATCTTGCTCCGGCAGAGTGGCGCTTGCTGGCCTGGCTGGAACGGGAAGGGTACGGCTACGACGTATACAGCGATCATCAGCTGCACACCGGTGAGCTCCAACTGACAGGACACCGGGCCGCGATCGCCAGTGTGCATCCGGAGTACTGGTCACGGGAGCAGTACCGCCGCATCGACGAATGGGTCAAGAACGAGGGCGGGAACTTCCTCTACCTGGGTGGCAATGGGCTCAACTGCGAGGTCGAGTTCCTGGCCGACGGCGCGGCGCTGAAGTTCTACAACTACATGCCGACCTCCGGCGGCGATATGGGGTACACCGATCCCGACACCGGTGTTTTCATCGAGAGCCGCATGCACCGGCGCTACCGGAGCGAAGCCGAGTTGTTGGGCGTAGTCACCACCGAGTCGGGCATCATGACCGCCGCTCCGTACCGGGCAGTCGACACCGATCACTGGATTTACGAAGGCACGGGTCTCCGGGACGGCGACATCTTCGGCCGCAACGGGTTGCAGGAACGCTGTTGGGGCGGCGCTTCCGGCCATGAAACGGACAAGATGAGCGGCTCCTCGCCGGTCGCAGCGCGCCTCCTGGCCAAAGGGCTCAACCCGGATGACGGCGGCGCCGAGATCGTGCAGTACGACACCCCCTCCGGAGGGTCCGTCTTCTCGGTTGGCTCCATCACCTGGCCAGCGTCATTGCTCGTGGACGAGTTCACGTCACAAATCACGAAGAACGTCCTGAATCGAGTGCTGAACATCGAGCCGTAGGACCGATCGAGTCGTATAAGCGGTGGAACGGAGGAAGGATCGACCTGCCTGCTGCCTCCCGCGTGCCAAGCGTCTCCTTCGTCCGCATGGACACCAATCAGGGCGTACCGGTCCACGCGGCGAACGCGGCTGGTATCATGACGGCTCACACAACGACTGGTGACTGTTGACCAGAAACTGCTAGATTGCTCTCGAAGACGTATCTCAAGAGAGGAGGGCACCGGACCGCCCGGCTTTGCTGCCGGTTCCACGCGCGAACTTTGACTCACCGTCGAGTCGCAGTAACCCGAGACCCGGTCACATCGACTGGATCAACGTTCATTGAAAGGACAACCATGGCCGACCAAGACAACGACCTGAGGTTTCTGATCGATCTCGCCCGTGGACGGTTCTCCCGCCGCGATGCGCTCAAGGCCAGCGGCGCGCTTGCTGCCGGCGCTGCTCTCGGAGGCGGCCTGACCATTCGCCAACTCGCCGATGTTTCCGCGCAGTCGCCAGAAGCCGGCGCCGCTCCGTCCGGAGAGGTCGTTTGGGCGCTCGACTCTCCGCCGCCCAACCTGATTCCCTTTGGCGCTGTCTCGCAGCCGGCCTGGAATGGGAGAGAGTTCTTTTATGACTCGCTCCTGGAGTGGGATCGGGATCTCAACCCAATGCCGGCACTGGCCGAATCGTGGGAGACCGACGAATCGGGTAGTCACATCTTTCACCTCCGCAAGGGTGTGAAGTTCCACAACGGCAAAGAGATGACTGCCGCCGATGTGAAGTACTCCGTCGAGATGGCGATCGCGCCGCCCGAGCCAGGTGTGGCGATCGGGATTCTTGCGAATATCACCGGCGCCGACATCGTGGACGACTACACGGTCAAGATCAACACGGCGACGGTCGATCCCACCCTGCTGGGAAACCTGGCCTGGGGTAGATACACGGCGATCGTTCCGGAGAACTTCTACGACGACTACAACGCGCTCAGCGAGGCGGTCGGCACCGGCCCGATGAAGCTGGTCGAGTACGTCCAGGATGACGTCGTCGTGATGGAAGCGTTTCCCGATTTCTGGGGAGACGGGATTCCCTGCATCGCCAAGCTGACTCTCAAGACGCTCAGCGAAGAACAGACCCGCGTGGCGGCGCTCCGTTCCGGCGAAATCGACGGCGGCTCGTTCAGCGCCGACGTGGCTATGACACTGGAGGGCGACGATAGCGTTACGATCCTGGAGGGTCTCGTCTCCACGCCAAACGTGATCCAGTTCCAGACCGCTGAGGCCGACGTGCCATGGCGTGATACGCGTGTGCGCCAGGCGATCAACAAAGTGGTCGACCGCGAGCTGATTCGCCAGAATGTGTTCGGTGGGAAGGCCGAGATTACCGGCGCGATTCCGCCCGGCTACGGCGAATACCCGCTCACGCCCGAGAAGCTTGCCGAGCTCTATGCCAACGATGTCGAGGCCGCCAAGGCGCTCATGGAAGAGGCCGGCTACGCCGACGGTTTCGAGGTCGAGCTGCAGGCGATCGCGGCGCCGCGTTCCTACACGCAGAACGCCGAGATCGTGGCCGAGGCGGTCAAGCAGCTCAATATCGACGCCAAGGTGGTTCCGCTGGAAATTGGCACCTTTGCCGACAACATCGGCACTGGCGCCTACCAGTGGGGAGCCACCGGCCGCGGAATGCGCGGCGACCCGTCGGGCTACGTCATCGATTTCCGCCAGGGCACCACACAGAACGTGACCTGGTTCGGCGATGGCTGGAACAATGACGAGTTCAACGAACTCTACGATCAGGCGCTGGCCGAACTCGATCAGGCGGCACGCGTGCCGATGTACCAGCGCATGCAGGAGATCATTGCCGAAGATGCGGCGCATCTCTATTTGGTGCAGCCATACAAGTTCCAGGTGGTCAACAGCAGATTGACTGGAATGTATGTCACCTTCACCGACACCAATCGGGGCCTGCGCACGGCGTGCGTCTCCGACGCCGAATAGCATTTGCTCTCTGGCGTATCGAGCAAGGAGTCGCCCGGAGGGCGGCTCCTTCGCATTGCCAGCGCAGCTCGCATCGTCCCGGCATCGACTCGATTCTGTTCCTGGAAGCGTCAACCGCACGTAGAGCATGGAGTGCGCGCAGCACGTGGTCGCTGACGCGCCATCGTGTTCAGGGGAACAAATCGGCGCCAGCGTGGGCCCGACTTGGCAGGCCGTTCGTCCGCATAGATGTCATTCGAGTCGAACCTGTCCACACTGCGAACTGTGCTGGTATCATGACCGCTCAAACAAAGACTGGTGACTGTTTACCAGAAGCTGCTAAATTACTTTCGTGACCATTTCCATGAGAGGAGGGCCGCGGTCCGCAGAGCGCCGGTATGCAAGGTAATCGAGCGAACTGAGACTCGTTGGGTCGAGTCGAGCTAACCCGACAACCGGTCACGACGACCGGATACCGATCTTCGAAAGGAACATCATGACCGAAAACGATAACGACCTCCGGTTTTTGATCGACCTTGCCCGTGGCCGGTTCTCCCGGCGCGACATGCTGAAGGCAAGCGGCGCTCTTGGCGCTGGCGCTGCGCTCGGCGGCGGGCTTACGATCCGGCAGTTGGCCGATGTCTCGGCACAAGATGCCGAACCGGCCGGCGAGGTCATCTGGGCGCTCGATGCCCCTCCGCCCAACCTGCTGCCATTCGGCGCCATCTCCCTGGCGCACTGGCAGGGCCGCGAATTCTTCTACGACACCCTCGTGATGTGGGACCAGGATCTCAACTTCGTCCCGGGACTTGCCGAGACGTGGGAGGTCGATGCGGACAACAGCTACATCTTCAATCTCCGCAAGGGCGTTCTCTTCCACAACGGTAAAGAGATGACCGCGGCCGACGTGAAGTACTCGATGGACCTGGCGGTTACCCCGCCGGAGCCAGGCGTTGCCGTTTCCTACCTCGCCAACATCACCGGCACCGAGATCGTCGACGACTACACCGTCAAGGTGACGATGTCGAAGCTCGATCCCACCCTGCCGGGCACGATGGCCTGGGGCGGCTACACCCCGATCGTTCCCGAGAACTTCTACGACGACTACAACCCGCTCAGCGAGGCGATTGGCACCGGCCCGATGAAGCTGGTCGAGTATGTCCAGGACGACGTGGTCGTCATGGAAGCCAATCCGGACTACTGGAACGCCGGGATTCCCTGCATCTCCAAGCTGACCCTCAAGACGCTGACCGAAGAGCAGACCCGCGTCGCGGCGCTGCGCTCTGGCGAGATCGACGGAGGCACCTTCTCGGCGGACGTGGTCATCACGCTCGAGGGCGATGACACCATCACCATCCTCGAGGGCGCGGTTTCGACGCCGAACGTCATCCAGTTCCAGACCGCTGAGGCCGACGTGCCATGGCGCGACACCCGGGTGCGCCAGGCGATCAACAAGGTCGTCGACCGTGAATTGATCCGGCAGAACGTCTTTGGCGGCAGCGCGGCGATCACCGGCGCGATTCCTCCCGGCTACGGCGAATACCCGCTCACGCCGGAGCGGCTGGCCGAGCTCTATGCCAACGACGTCGAGGCTGCCAAGGCGCTCATGGAAGAGGCCGGCTACGCCGACGGTTTCGAGGTCGAGCTGCAGGCGATCGCGGCGCCGCGTTCCTACACGCAGAACGCCGAGATCGTGGCCGAGGCGGTCAAGCAGCTCAACATCAACGTTAGCGTCGTTCCGCTGGAAATTGGCACCTTCGCCGACAACATCGGCACCGGCGCCTACCAGTGGGGAGCCACCGGCCGCGGTATGCGCGGTGACCCGTCGGGCTATGTCATCGACTTCCGCCAGGGAACCACGCAGAACGTGGTCTGGTTCGGTGATGGCTACAACAACGAGGAGTTCAATACCCTCTACGATCAGGCGCTTGCCGAGACCGACACGGCCGCCCGCGTGCCGATGTACCAACGCTTGCAGGAGATCATTGCCGAAGATGCGGCGCATCTCTACTTGGTGCAGCCGTTCAAGTTCCAGGCGGTCAACAACCGGCTCACCGGCATGTATGTGTTCTTCGGAAACACGAACCCGGGTCTGCGCACGGTTTGCGTGGCCGACGCGGAGTAGGACGATCCGCTTTCTGGGCAGGAGCCGCCACCGCGGCTCCTGCCTTCATTTCACGAAGAATCACCTGACAGTTCGCACGTTTAGGAAACACGTCGTTGTCGAAGTACATCCTGCAGCGCCTGGCGCTGCTCGTTCCCACGCTGATCGGTATGAGCCTGCTCATCTTCGCGATGTTGCGGCTGCTGCCAGGCGACATAGTCGACATTCTGGCCGGCACCGATGGCACGGCCTCGTCCGCGGCGAAAGAAAAGCTGCGTGAATCGATGGGGTTGAACGACCCCATCCCGGTGCAATACATCAAGTGGATGGGCAACCTGCTGCAGGGCGACCCGGGCACGTCCATGCGTTCGGGCAAGCCAGTTGGCGAGATTCTGGCCGCGGCGCTGCCCATCACCATCGAACTCGCCATCCTGGCGCTGATCATTTCGACCGTTGTCTCCATTCCGCTTGGGGTGATTTCGGCTGTCAAGCGGGACACCGCCTTCGATTTCGGCGCGCGTGTCGCCGGGCTCGTCGGGCTCTCGCTGCCCAACTTCTGGGTCGCCACCCTGATGCTCCTCTTCACCTCGAAAGTCTTCGGTTGGACCCCCTCGATCCGCTTCATCCCCTTCACGAGCGATCCAATCGGTAACCTGCAGCAGATGATTCTTCCGGCCATTGCGCTGGCGGTCCCTTTGATGGCGATCACCATGCGCATGACGCGCACTACCATGCTCGAAGTGCTCGGGCAGGACTATGTGCGCACCGCCAAGGCCAAAGGCCTGGCGCCCCAGCCCGTGCTCTACCGCCATGCGCTCAAGAATGCGCTCATCCCGGTCATCACCGTCATCGGCTTCCAGCTTGGCGGTCTGATGGGCTCGGCCGCGGTGGTCGAGGTCGTGTTCGGACTGAATGGCGTTGGCAATACCCTCTTGCAGGGCATCTTCAATCGCGACTATCCGCTCGTGCAGGCGGCCACGCTCTATCTGGCGGTCGCGTTCGTCAGCATCAACCTTATCGTCGACGTGCTCTACGCATGGCTCGACCCACGGATCAAACTCGGATGAGCGTCGTCACTACTACGCCCGATGTCATCACCGAAGGGCGCGTGGCGCGCGCGACCACCCCATGGTGGAAGTTTCCCAAGCGCTATCGCAACCCGATCGGCATCGTTGGCGCCATCATCGTGTTGACCACGATTCTGATCGCGATCTTCGCGCCGCTCATCGCGCCCTATGACCCCGCGGCGCAAGGCTCGATCCGCCTGCTCCCGCCCAGCCGGGAACATCTGATGGGCACCGACGAGCTTGGCCGCGATACGTTCTCCCGCATCGTCTACGGCGCGCGCGTCTCGCTGCAGGTCGGCATCATCTCGGTGGTCATCGCGTTGGCGATCGGCGGCTTTCTCGGGTTGCTTTCCGGGTACTTCGGCGGCCGCACCGACACCTGGACGATGCGCGTCGTCGATATCATGTTTGCCTTCCCAGGCATCGTGTTGGCCATCGTGATCGCCGGTTTGCTCGGCCCCAGCCGGCGCAACGCCATGATCGCCATTGGCATCATCTATGCCCCGGCCTTTGCGCGCGTCGTGCGCGGGACCGTGCTCTCCGTCAAAGGCGAGGCGTATATCGAAGCCGCCCGGGTGCTCGGTTCGAGCAACTGGCGCATGGTGCGGCAACATGTCGTGCCGAACATCATGGCCCCCATGATCGTGCTCACCACCGTCTACCTTTCCAGCGCGATCCTCTCCGAGGCGGCGCTCAGCTTCCTCGGGCTTGGCACGCAACCCCCGGAACCCACCTGGGGCGGCATGCTCAACATCGCGCGCACCTACATGGAAATCTCCCCCTGGATGGCGATCTTCCCGGGATTGGCGATCGCCATTCTGGTGCTTGGTTTCAACTTCCTGGGTGACGGTTTGCGCGACATTCTCGATCCGCGTCTGCGGGAGCGATAGAGGGCACGAATATGGCTGCTGGGCCGGAAATGGACGTGGTCGATTCCGGGTATGTGCGGGGCGAATATCGCTACGACAAGCTGACCTGGCCTGAGATCAATGAGGCGATCGCCCAGAAGAAGGTCGTCATCCTGCCGGTTGCCGCGGTCGAGCAGCATGGACACCACCTGCCGCTCGATGTCGATGTCTTGCAGGTCGAGTCGATCTGCCGCGAAGCGGGTCGCCGCGCTCCGGAATCGATGCTGGTCATGCCTCCAGTGCAATACGGCTACTGCCATCATGTGCTCGACTTTCCCGGCACCATCAGCATCCAGCCGACGACATTCGTGAACTACCTCCTCGATATCACACGCTCATTGGCCTGGCACGGGTTCGAGCGCATCATTGTCATCAACGGCCATGGCTCGAATCATCCGTTGGTGGAGCAGGTTGGCCGGCAAACTATCCTGCAGACCGATGCGCTCTGCGCGTTTCTTTCCTGGTGGCAGCTCGGCGCAAGCTACTGGAACAGCGAATTGCGCGAATCGGGTCCCGGTGGCTCGGCGCACGCCTGCGAGCTGGAAACCTCGATGTATCTGCATCTCGACGAGGCCGGTGTCCGCAAAGACCGCATCCGCGGCACGGTGCACGAGGACGTGCTGGAAATCCCCGGCGCGGACAAATGGCAGTGGGTCGACCTGACCATGGGCAGCGGTCCGGCTGGCATCGTGGGCTGGACCTCGCAGATGTCGGAAACGGGCTCCATCGGCGCCCCCGAGCTCGGTTCGGCGGAGAAAGGCGAGAAGCTCTTCGAGCATGTGGTCACTGAGCTGATCGACCTGGTCCAGTGGTTGCAGAGCAGACCGGTGCGCCCACGCCGCGACCATCACGCCAATGAGCGAACCGAGCCCATGCCGTTCGGTTTCTAGCACGGCCGAGCGTGGCTCCTGGCCAGAGCAACTGTTGATCGTCGCGCGACAACGAGGGAGATTGAGCGGAATGGGATCGTTTCAGGCAGGTGTCGGACGGGTCGATATCACACCGCCGCTGTCGGCGCCGCATGCCAGCTGGGGCGCGCAGGTGCATGTCTTCGCTGAGGATGTCGATCTCCCGCTGACCTGCACGGTGCTGGTCGTCGATGACGGAACCAACCGCGCGGCCTGGGTCGATTTCGATCTCATCATTCTCTCGACCCCTGAAACTCAGAAGGTGCAGCAACGAGTTGCTGACGAAACCGGAATTCCCCCGGAAATGGTGCGCGTGAGCGTGACGCACAACCATGCCGGTCCGCCGCCCAGCAGCTGGGACTGGGCGAAAGCGGGCATCGACGCGATGAAGGCGTACTACGCGCTCCTGCCCGACTACGCGGCCGGCGCGGCCCGATTGGCGGTCGAGAAGCTGGAACCCGCACGGGTCGGCGTTGCCCGGGGTGAGAGCCATGTGGCAGTCAACCGGCGGGAAACCGCGCCGGATGGCCGTACTGTCACCGGCACGAATCCAGACGGCCCGATCGATCCCGAGGTCTTCGTCATGCGCATCGATGCGCTTGACGGATCACCCATTGTGGCGGCGGTCGGCTACACCATGCATCCAACCACGCTCGGTCCGAGCAACAAGCGGCTCTCCGCCGACTGGCCAGGGTATCTCAAGGAAACCGTCGAACTGGTCACCGGCGCGCCGACCATGTTCGCCCAGGGCGCGACCGGCGATATCGGCCCCGGCCCGGATGGGTTCACGGACGACATCGCGGTGATTCAACGGCTCGGCAAGAGTGTTGGCGCGTCGGCGATTGTGGCGTACGAGGAGATCCTCCTCCCAAAGCGCGCCTATCGGCATGAGAAGGTCTGGGAGTCGGGCGCGCCGCTTGGCAAGTGGACCTACGACGCCGAGGAGGGCCCCGATCCGATCGTGCGCGGCTCGACGACCATCGTCAAGTTGCCGTTGATCGAGCTGATGCCCTTCGACATGGCGGAAGAGCGCGTGACCCAGGCGCAAGAAGCGCTCGATTCGCTCAAGGCCGCCGGAGCGGACCCGAAAGAAATCGAAGCCGCCACCTTCGTGGTGAAACGGGCCAACATGGCGTTCCGGCATGTGCAAGCCTTCGCAGGCAAGACGGAAGCCGACGTGGAGATCAACATTCTGCAGATCGGACCGGCGGTCTTCGTCGGTACCGAGGGCGAGCCCTTCCAGGACATCGGCAAGGAGATCAAGCGCCGTTCGCCCTTCCCCTTTACCTGGTTCGGCGGCTATGTCGGTGGCTGGGCGGGGTATATCCCCATGCCGGCGGACTATCCAGCCAAGGGGTATGAGGTCGATACCTCGCCGTTCACCCCGGAAGCGGCTGGCATTCTGACCGAAGCCGCGGTCAAGCTGCTGATCGAATTGGCCGCATCAGAGTCCTGACCATCCCGCATCCCGCCATGGGATGACCGATGACAACGGCGGACCGGCTGGGGTCCGCCGTTGTCGTGTCCGTCGTGCGCTGGTGGTCTCGCCCCGCCCTGAACGGCGGGGCTACGAGAAGCCAAGGGTCTCCGACCCTCTCCGGTTCGTCATTCGGCCCGCCCGTTTCGTCATTCGGCTCCAACCTGTTCGTCCTTCCGTCTCCCCTTCGTCATTCCGACCGAAGTGGAGGAATCTCTTGTTCCCATCGACGCATGGCTCAAGTCCGGAAGCCGAGCCTTGGGCAACAAGAGATCCCTCGACAAGCTCGGGATGACGGTGGGGCGACATCATGGTGGGGAGTTCGGGATGACGGACGGGGGTGTCGCTTTGGTGGGAAGCGATCGAGCTTGCTCCATGCGTGATGCCGGACCGCGGCCGCAAACGTACTCGTTGCGGGAGATCCGTGGGGGAATGCATTTCGCGACGGTTCAGCTCGCCAGGAATTCCCGCATCACCTGGGCCAGGCCATCGACCACGATCTCCACGAAGCGTGCGCCGGATTCGGCGGTCGCAGCGGCGGGGCTATCGGTATAGCCGTCGATTGCCTGCCACCAGTCGTTGCGTTCCAGCCGCCAGCCGATCACACGCGGCGGAAGCGCTTCGATTCCGCAACTTTTCGGGTGGGGATCGACCGGCGGCAAATCCGGCCGCAGGTGCATGACGACCGAGGTTTCGAACTCTCCCGCGTGACCAGGCGGCGGATGCCCTGCCTTCCTCGCCGCCGTCGAGCTTCCCTTGCGATGGTTGCCAATAGGAAAGCGCGCCGATCTGCACCGGATGGCAGGGCTAAGTCGCGCGCGACCAGCTGCACCAGCTCGTGATTTCCTCCATGCCCATTGACGATCAGGATCTTGCGGAACCCGTCGGTGATGAGCGAGGAGACCAGATCGCGGATCACCGCGTAGTAGGTCTGTGTGCTCAACGACAGCGTGCCGCCAAAGGCGAGATGATGGTCTGAGGACCCGAAGGGGAGGGTGGGCGCGACCACGATCGAGCCGCTATCTCCTGCCTGAACCGCTGCTGCCCGGCTGATCGCTTCCACCGCGAAGGTGTCGGTGCCGGTCACCAGATGCGGACCGCTGCTCCGTGGCGCCAACCGGTAGCACCACCAAACTCGATGGCGCGAGCGCCGCCAACTGGGTGCGGTTCAGTTCATTGAAGAGCAGCGGGCCATCGTTCATCTCGGGGCGGATCATACCGCACCGGATGCTCAGGCGGGTGCGGTATGTTTGCGGTATGAACGTACGCCGCTTCCACCTTCTCATTGCATCGATCATGATCGCGCTCGCGCTGTCCGCGTGCGGCAAGGAGATCGAGCGTTCGCCCACCGCTGTTCCAACCGTTCCGCGGGAGGCCACGCCGGCCGGGCTCACCGCCGGGCAGCTCGCCGACCGTATCGCCGTCGGCTGGGAGGCTATCGACCGCTACCGGGCGGAGACCTCGACCTACACGGTCGCCAGTCCCGCTGCTGGCGATCCGACCATGCAGATCGTGGAAGAGGC
This sequence comes from Thermomicrobiales bacterium, assembly GCA_041390825.1. Classification (NCBI taxonomy): domain Bacteria; kingdom Pseudomonadati; phylum Thermomicrobiota; class Thermomicrobia; order Thermomicrobiales; species Thermomicrobiales bacterium. The sequence goes on along the minus strand of JAWKPF010000006.1, from coordinate 24,851 downwards.
GATCTTGCCCGATCAGCGCCACCAGGTCGTGACCGTCGACGGCGAAATGCAGTCGGAAATCGTCGCGGCCGGTGGCAACATCTATGGCCGTGGTCCGGCCATTCCCGGTGTCTCGCAGCCGAATCGCGACCCGAACGTCTGGATCACCATCAACGGCAATGTGCTCGGCCCGAACAATCCGCAATCCGGCTTCTATCAGTCGCTCCTGCTGCCGGTCGAGCCGCCCTATTCTGGTCTGAGCGACACCGACGGGCACGCCCCGTGGAGGAATTGGGCAGCGTGGATGTCGGGGGGCGTGCCTGCGAGCAGTACCGCATCGTCGACAGAGCCAGAGCGGACAGCGCATCGAGATTCTGATCGCGCTGCAGGAATCGGGATTGGTCTGCTCGATTCAGACCACAGCCGGCAGTTCGACCACCCTGACCGTCTACACCTACGACCAACCGGCGGAGATCGCAATTCCGGCCTCGCCGGCGCCAGCTCCCGCGGAGAATGGATGAACGAGCTGGTCGATTACGAATCCGTTGGTTTCGCGCGCATCGATGAACGGACCTGGCAGAAGAGCATTCGCGGCCGGGTATTCACCTTCCGCGAGTTGCGCGCCCTGGACGAACTCGAGATCGCCGAACGCATGCAACGCGACGTCATGAAGATCGAAGGTTCCGACGTGGTGATGGCGTCGTTTCTGGTGGTTTCTCCCCGATACCGGCGGTTTCGTCATTGGGTGTTACGAGGGCGAGCGCGAGATTGCGGTCGCGTTCGGATACGGTGGTTATCTGCATCCGGAGCCGTTTCTCTATTCCGACTTCCTGGTCGTCGTGGAAGACGCGCGCTCGCTCGGCATTGGTTTCGAAATGAAACGGTTGCAGGCGCTGATTGGGCGAGAACGCGGGCTGGGATCGATTCGCTGGACGGTCGATCCGTTGCGCGCCGCCAATGCCCGCCTCAACTTCGAGCGGTTGGGCGCGTTGGGGGTGTCGTACACCCGCGACAAATACGGCGCGAACTTCGCGGCGGGGCTCTACGGCGGCATGCCGACCGACCGCCTGCTTCTGCGCTGGCCCTTGCGCACCGAACGCACGCTGGAGCGGTTGACCGGTTCGTACGTGCCAATCCCCGACCAGGCGCTCGATGGGTTGGAGGAGGTTTCGGCCAGATCGCTGGGGGCGCCGCAGTTGGTCGTCACCATCCCGGGCGATATCGACACCCTGGTCAAAGCCGAATTCGACACCGCCATGCGCTATCGCATGGAAACCCGCGAGAAGATCGAGTTGGCCTTCGCTGCGGGCTATTTCGTCTCTGGCGCGGCCCGAACGGGAAGCCAGTCCCGCCTGCTGCTGGAACCGGCGGCAATGTTCGAGGAAACGATCGAAGAAACGGAGAACGAATGATGAACTCGCGCGAGATCGTTTCCATCGAGGTCATTCCCATCGAGTTGCCGCTGATCGAACCGTTCATCATTTCGTACGGCGCGGCGGCGGGTGTGGAATCGGTGCTCGTGCGCATCACCGACCGGGCGGGAAACACTGGCTGGGGCGAAGGCACTCCGGACGAAACCGTCACCGGCGAAACTCCGGCCACGTTGCTGGAAGACCTGCTGGAAACTGGCGCGCCCGGCATGCTCGGCTTCGACAGCCGTCGCCGCGATCTCGCCATGAGCGAGCTCGAGCGGCTGCTGCCCGGCAAGCCGACCGCCCGCTGCGCCATCGATATTGCCTTGCACGATCTTGCCGGACGCGCGGCCGGGCTCCCGGTTTGGGCGCTGCTCGGTGGCTCGAAATCGACGGTCCAAATCTCCCGCGTCGTCAGCATGCGCGAACCGGAGGAGATGGCCGCCGACGCAATGCGCCACGTCGCCAATGGGTTCACCACGGTCAAACTCAAGGTCGGGCAGAAAGACGATGTCGCCAAGGACATCGCTCGGGTGCGCGCTGTGCGCGACGCAATCGGCCCCGACATTGGTATCAAGATCGATGTCAATCAGGGATGGGTCGATGCCGAAACCGCCATTCCCGCCATGATCGCCGTGCAGGAGTTCGCGCCCGACTACATCGAGCAACCCGTGTCGCAACACGATCTGGATGAGCTTGCCGCGGCGCGCAAAGGAAGTGGCGCGCGCACGATGGTGGACGAAGCATGTCACGGGCCGGCCGACATGCTGCAGGTCGTGCAACTGGAAGCCGCCGACCTGGTCAACATCAAGCTGATGAAAACCGGCGGACTCTATCCGGCGTTGTCGGTCGATGCGATCGCACGCGCGGCGGGGATCGCGTCGCAGGTTGGCACCATGGTGGAAAGCTCGATCGCTTCGGCTGCCGGACTCCATTTCGCCGCTTCGCGCGGCAATGTGCAAACGGTCGAGATGGGCGGACCGATCATGCTGGCGGAGGATATTGGGAATGCCCGATCGTGGTACTCCTCGCACACCATCTCCATCCCCGACGCCCCCGGACTCGGTATCGCCCTGGACGAGTCCCGCATCCGTCGATTCGCAGGCGACTGGGTTAAGGTGGATTAGCGGGTGCGGGGTCCGGAGTCCGGAGTCCTGGGGCCTGAGACGGTCGAGAAGAGGACCAAGCGGATCTCACATCCGTGACCTCGCCACGTCCTATGTATGTCTGCCGGGGCGCATGAAAAAGCGCCAAACGACGCGGTAATCGGCAGGTTTCGCGAATCGCAATTGACAACGATTTGCGGCAGTAGGAGGTGTTGATATGACACTGGTTGTTGGACGTCGCCGGCTGACGATTAGCTTTTCACCGGGGCAGCCCGAAAGGACTGAGGACCGATACCCCATGGCCTATGCGGCCACCGATCACGAGCTTGCCCGGCTCAACACGTTGGACCTCGGGGCGGTGGGCCGTATCGACCAGGACATTCATCGCCTCATGCGCGGTGTTGGTTCGACCCGATAATCAGCGAGGAAATAAGGCTGTGGATAGTGGTTTTGCGTTGTTGCTTGGAGCGTTGACCGCTCTCATCCTGTTCGATCTCGTGGCGCTGCGCTTCGGCGCGGACACCCGCGACGGTGGCCGCAATTGGTGGTAAGCCGCCGGGCGAGCCGCGACTGATTCAGATTTCTTCTCCCTTCCCACCCTCTCGACGAAGAAACGGCTTCCGGAAACACCCGGGAGCCGTTTCTCGATCCGGGTCTATGCGCGCCCGAAAGCCGCCAGAGATAACCCTCGCTTGACCATCCACACTCCGCGCCGAATGCACAATCGAGGTGGAGAGATTGTCCGCACAGCTTGCGGAGGATTTCATCCCAAATCGATCTCACACGCGCGGTCATGCCACGTTCTATCTGTGACTGCCGAGGCGAACATGAGATCGCCAGACGGCGCGGTAATCGGCAGGTCTCGCGGGTCGAAATGTGATCGCGGCCAGCGGCAAAGGAGGCACCGAAATGACCTTGGTTTTTGGACGTAAGCGACTTATTATTAGTGTGACGTCGGATCGCCCCGCCGATCCAGCCGATCGGTACCCCATGGCCTATGCGGCCACCGATCGCGAACTCGCCCGACTCAACAAAGTGGGCATCGGCGCGGCAGAGCGAATCGGCAATGATGTTCACCGAATCATGCATGGCGCCGGCTGGGTCCGGTAAGCAGGAGAGGATACGTATCTAGATGGATAGCGCGATTATCGTCGTCATTGGAATCATTGCAGCGCTGGTTGCGCTCGATCTGGCCGCGTTGCGGTTTGGCTTCGATTCGCGCGACGGCGGCCGCAACTGGTGGTAGGCCGCCAGGCCCTCCCCGTTCGACACAGGTTCTTCTTCCTTCCCACCCTTCTCAAGGAAACGCTCCCGGGACCGCCGGGGGCGTTTTCTTTTGTGGGACGACGAACTGCTATTCGTCGGCGAACTGGTCCAGCAGTCCTTCCTCGCAAATGAGCTCGAGGTCGTCTTCTTCATCGTTCTCTTGGGAAGCAGGCGCCGCAGGGGCTGCTGGCGCGACGGTGGAGCTTACCGGCGCGGCTGCATTCCCGAAGAAGTGCGACATCACGTAGTCGACCCCGGCGTCGTTGACATTCCGCAAGTCGGGATTGAAGAACTGACCGCGGATCGGGTGGGTCGAAATGAGCTCATAGGACGGAAAGTAGCTGATGTCCTCATGCGTCGCGGCAAAGTCGCCGGCGATCGCCCGCAAGGTTGCTTTCGATTGCGTCGTCGCCACCAGCACATGATCGTCCGAGGCGGTTGCCGTGAGGGGCACTGGTGAGACAGTCAACAGCATGCGGATGCTGGGGTTCACCTCACGCATCATGATCCAAAGCAGTTCGAGATCGGCGGCGATTTCCGGATAGCGGAAGTTGTGGAACCGGTACTTCTGCGCATCGAAGGTCCCGGCGATCGTGCCCGGCGCAGTGGGGAACACGGTTTCGTCCTCGATCGACTCCCAGGCTTCGGTGAGCCCCAGCGTGAAGACGAAGAGGGTCGCCGTTTCGAAGAGCTCCTGCACCTTGGTCAGATGAACTTCCCGCAACGCCCAAACGTCTTCCGCCCGGGCATGTCCAACCGGGTCGACGCCCGGCCGCAGCGCGTCCCAGAAGCGTCCGTCCTTTTCCCAGACGAAGTCAGCAGCAATGCGCAGCTCGAACGCCTCCTGGAAGAGCTGCAGCAACTGCCGAACGGTGTAGATGTTGCCATAGCGGCAGGAGAAGATCCCGAATCCGTGGCGATGCGCTTCTTCCGGTGTGCAGCCGGAGGGTGCGGGTTCCAGATCGAGATAGTCGACCCCGCGCTTGCGGAGGTTGCGGCCGATGTGCTGCGCGAAACAACTCCCGGCGGTGGCGATCTTGTCCTCCGGGTGGAAGAACGGCCCGATCGCGACCTCTTCGAAATCGGCGATGTGCCGATCGGCTACCGCTGGCCGCCAGAATGCGCGCCTGGGAAGATTGGAATACGGGGATGTCATGACGGGAGCCTTTCAGACGATGGTGATTTCTGTAGCACTCTGGCCGCGGAACGAGCCAACCGGGCGGCAATCTGCTCATCGCGATTGGCGGCGCGGGTGACGAGTTTGGGTTTGGGGACTCGCGGTTCTTCGATTGGACTGGCAGCGTTTTGCTCGGCCCACGTCTGCTCGATAGCGGCCGCGGATGTGTTTGGAGCGGTCAGCGCGGCGAGAAGCCAGGGAATCCAAACGTAGGCCGGGACGGCCTGATGCCCACGTCTTCCCCAGTGCGCCATGCGGATGACCAGTCGATCCGAGTACTCGCGCGGAAGCTGGGAAACGAAGGGCCCGAAGTGCCATTTGACATGGTAGAAGTCGCTCGCTTCCTGGAGATAGATCACCGAGGTATCGCAGCGACTGGCATAGAGCGCGCCGAGATCGACATCGATTGTCTGGGCCAGTGATGTCTGTTCAGGAAGCGACGGCCAGCATGCGGCCCGGTAGCGATCCCGATGGAGGCGAATCGCGTGATTCAGGTTCGTTTGCGGATTGGAAACGAGCGCGACGCTGCCGGGAAGGCGCCAGGCATAGTAGAGCGCGGCAAATCCGCCACCGGATCCGCCAAGAAACACGACCCGGGTTGCGTCGAGGACATCGACGATCCGGTGAATGAGTTCGGTGAGCGCCGGCTGCACCGCGAAGCGGTCGTCTCCCGCGTACCAGGCGAGTTTCAGCTCTTCGCCCCGGACCAGTGAGGGGTCGGAAATGCCGATGATGGACGCGGGCGCATGCTTGTGCAGACTGGTCGAGGTGAAGAACGGCAGCGGGTGCCTGGCGCGGTCGACTGCTCCGGAGAACGAGAACACCACGGTCGATGAATCCTGGAGCTGTGTCAGCAGAGGGATCTCGCCTCCGTCGACGGCAATGGTGGCGACGCCACCAGCGGTTCGATCGAGCAGCGACGCGAGATAGGCGTCTGTCGAGATGGCTCGACCCAATCGATTCACGCCGAGTCGTCCGGCGTTGCGAGCCGCCCAAGCAACGCCCCAGTCGCGCTGTGCGCGATCCACGCGGCAATCTCCTCATCCCGATTCGCAGGACGAACAGTCGATGCCGCGCGTCTGATCGGGAGTTCGACATCCGCGGCGCCCGGCGCTTGCGCAGCGGCAGCACCCGAGCCGTTGCTCCGCGCGGTCGCACGGGGTGGGGGGAGTGGCACCGGGTTTTGCACGTTCCAGGTTTCTTCGATAGACGTGGCGGATGTGTCCGGAGCAGTGAGCGCGGCCACCAACCAGGGAATCCAGACACTGGTCGGCGCGGGCTTGTGCCCCTCCACGCCCCAGTTGGCCACCCGCACGATCAGCCGGTTGCGAAACCCAGGCCGCAGGGCGGCAACAAACGGAGCGAACTGCTTGGTCAAGTGGAAATAGTCGCTTGCGATTTGAATGAAAATCGCGGTGTTCGTGCTGTTCTCGTCATAGAGCGGGGCCAGATTGGCATCGATTACCGAGTTCAGATCGGCGTAGCGGTCGAGGGTGGGCCAGCAGACCTCGCGATATCGCCGCCGGTGACCCCAGTGATACTGATTCAGGTCCGTTTGGGGATTGAGCACAATGGCAACACTGTCCGGGATTTTCGATGAGTAATAGAGCGCGGCGAATCCGCCCCCCGATCCACCGACGAACGCGACGCGCGTGGCTCCCAGGCTGTCGATGATCTGCCGCAAGAGATCGGGCAGCATCCTCTGAAGCTCGAAGCCCTCGTGCCCGGCGTACCAGGCGAGCCGCATCTCGTCATGCCGGTCGAGCGACGGGTCTGCCAGAGCAATGACCGAAGCCGAAACCCGTTTTCCGAGTCCGGTCGAGGCGAACTGCGGCAACGGCTTGTTTCGGTTCGCAGCGCCGGTGAAGGTGAAAATGACCGATGGTGAATCCTGGAGGGAAACCCAAACCGGGAGCTCGCCGTGGTCGAGTGCGATCGTGCAGACGCCTTGCGCGGTACGGTCGCGTAGCGCCGCGAGAAATGCCGCTGTATCGAGAAGATTTTCGGATTGCCCCATGCCCGTCCTGGCGTCTCTGCTTCTGGCGAGCTGCCATCGAGGCGGAATAGTAGCGTTCTGCCGAACGGACTGCCCGTTTAGCCTCAAAACGACGATGGCTGGGAAAGATCTAGTTCGTCGGTTGGGATCGAATGACTCGTCGGCTGGCGGCCCGGGCAAGCTCCGCGGCGATCTGCTCATCTCTACTGGATGGCCGAGTACTGGGTGGCAGTGACGGGAGCTGAAGCGGATTCTGCTCCGCCCAGGTTTGCTCGAGGGATGCGGCGGTTGTGTCCGGGGCGGACAACGCGGCTTTCACCCAGGGGACCCAGATACTCGCCGGAGCCGGTTTGTGCCCCCACCGTCCCCAGTTCGCCATGCGGACGATCAGGCGGCGGGTGAAACCGATTGGAAGCGTGGCAACGAAGGGCGCGAATTGCCCCTGCAGATGCGAATAGTCGCTGGCCACTTGCAGGTAGATCACTGAGTTGTCGAATCGCGTGGCGTAGAGTGCGCAAAGATCGGTATCGATCACCGTCGGCAGCGCCTGGTTGTCCGCCAGTGACGGCCAGCAGACCGTGCGGTAGTCGGCGATGGGCGGTTGGATGTAGCGTTGAAAGTTCGTTTGCGGATTGGTCACGACCGCGACGCTGCCGGGAATGTGCCACGAGTAGTAGAGCGCCGCGAACCCGCCGCTCGATCCGCCAACGAACACGACCCGACGGGCCCCCAAGCTTTCGATCATTCCCTCGATCAGGTCAGGCAAGATGCGCTGCAGCGGAAAACCCTCATGCCCGGAAAACCACGCCGTCTTGAGCGCATCGTCCCGCGTCAGCGACGGATCGGAAAAGCCGATGATGGTTGCGGGAACGTAGCTAGACAAGCCATGCACGGCAAAGTGCGGCAAGGTGAAGTTACCCCGGTTGGCGGCGGCTCCGGTGAAGGAATAGACCAGCGTGGACGGGTCTCCCATGCGGACCGACACAGGCATTTCTCCGCCGTCGCAGGCGATCAGGGAGACCCCGCTTGCGCTTCGATCGCGCAACGATGTGAAGAAAGCGTCCGCAGTGATGAGGGGCGCCTGTCGATTCATGTCGGAATGATTGCCTCTCTGCGGGAACATTGGCCTCGAGGTTGGCAATGGTACCAACGGCGGGAGGCACGAAAAACGGCTCCCGGAAAAACCGGGAGCCGTTGGCGCAAGAATCTAGCAGTTGGCCGAGGTTGGATTGGTGCCGGCCTGAACCTCGGCGCCATCAGGGACTCCGTCGCCGTCGCTATCCGGGTTCGCCGGATCGGTGCCAAGCCGCAGCTCGTCGAGATCGGTGAGACCATCCTGATCGGCATCGGCCGTTGCTGCCGGCGATGCGGGATCGAGTGGGTCGCCGCCCAGGAAGATATCCCAGCCGTCCGGAACGCCATCTCCATCGGTATCGGCGAGCGCCGGGTCAGAACCGACAGCGGCTTCGAACGCGTCCGAAAGTCCATCGAGATCGGAATCGATGGCAAACGAATCGGCATCGAGCGGATCGGTTGCATCGAAATCGGTCTCGAGACCGTCGAGCATACCGTCGCCATCGGAGTCCGGATTGTTCGGGTTGGTGCCCAGCGACGCTTCCGTCGAGTCTGCAATGCCATCGCCGTCGGCATCGTCGCTCGTTGCCGGACCGTGTGGCGTGGTGGCCATGGCCACGGTGGCATCCACGCATGCTGTACCGGTGGCAGCGGCAGCAGCCACATCCGTCCCGGCGGCATCACTCACCGGGAACTCGCCCAGGACCACCGTGATCGACACGGAACCGCCAAGATCGGCCACGCTGCCGATTCCGGAGATGCCGGAATTGTTGGCGTCGTCGATGCCGAAGACCACAGAGTCATTGGCAACGAACCCGCCGATCACGCCGCAGGCGAGCTCAGTCGCGTCTGCGCCAGTTCCGGAAGCGACGATGATCGCCAAGGGCGCATTCGCCATGACATCGTCGAAGCTGCCCTCCAGTGTCGTTACCGAGGAAGCGACGTCGATGGCTGCATCGCTACCGGCGAAGGTCGCGCCAGCCACAGAAGCCGCCGGGACGATGGGCTCCAGATCGACGACGTGCTGGATGGTTTCCGAATCGCAGGTGCCGGAATAGATCGCGACTGGCAGTGAGCTCACCGCCTGCGCCCCAGCGGAGAGTTGCGTCAGAACGCCAGCGAGCGCAAACGCGCAAACCGCGAGAAGTGCTGGTCCAAATCGATACTTGATGACGCCCATTGTGAATCCTTTCGCTCATCCACTGTGTGTGTTGGTCAGTTTCGCACAGGATCGGGCATGCAACTACTTGGCACGCTCTTCGGCAACTGGATTTCCACCGTTGGCGATGTTCGGTGGACCCTGAAGGAAGTCTGGCAAGTCGAAGACGGGCCGCGCATCTTCGATGTCGATCAGGTCGCTATCACGCCATGCGTCCGGATCTTCCACCGGTTCGATGTGAACGACCGTTTCGGTGCCCGGATAGGTTCCTGCGATGGCGTCTTCGATTCGCTTGGACAGATGATGCGCGTCGCGGACCCGTTGCGCGCCGGGCACCAGCAGGTGCAGATCGACCACACGGTGCGATCCTGCCCGGCGGGTACGCAGCGCATGGTAGGTGACATCGGGGGGGAGCATGGTTTCGATCGCCAGCCGAATCTGGTGTTCTTCGGTTGGCGAGACCGCGCGGTCCATCAATCCATCGAACGAACCGCGCAGCAACCCAAGACCGATGCGAATGATGTTGCCCGCCACGAGCAACCCGATCACCGGGTCGACCCACTGCCACCCGCTGACGCTTGCCACGATCAACGCGGCAACGACGCCAACGGTCGTCCAAACATCGGTCATGAGGTGTTGACCGTCCGCTTCCAGCACGACCGATTCATGCCGACGGCCGACGCGGAGCATGGAGCGCGCCAGGAGCAAATTGATCAGTGACGCCAGCACAGCGATGAAGAGACCCAAACTGACCGATTCGATTGGCCGTGGATCGGCTAGCCGTTGAATCGAGAACCAGACGATGGAGCCAGCAGCCACCAGGATGAGCGCGCCCTCGATGGCCGCGGAAAAGAACTCGATCTTTTGGTGCCCGTAATTGTGACTGCGGTCGACGGGACGGGTGGAATACCACAGCGCGAAGAGCGCGGTTCCGGCAGCGACCAGATTGACCAGCGATTCGACCGCGTCGGACAGGAGACCGATCGAGTCGGTGATGAAGTACGCGCCGAACTTGAGCGCGATCGTGACGATGGCCGCCCCGATCGAGAGCCAGCCCCATTTGAGCAGAGAGGTGTTGGCCGAGTTGGCCGCGTGCGTTGCCAGTGGACGACTCATTCCGCCGGGAACAGCCGGCAAATGGAGTCTAGATCGTGGCAACCGGCTTAGTCAGGAGGGAAAGTCGGACTTCACACGGGCTAAACGACGAACGCGCCCGGAGCGATTCCGGACGCGTTCGACTGGTGATCCGAAGCTAAACGCACTAGTTCATAGGCATGTGCCCTGCGGTCGGCGTTCCTTCCTCGAAGATGAATCCGGGTTGCCCAGTTTCAAAGAGCACCGAGGCAACTGGCACAGATCCCAAAGGCAGCGCTGATGCGCGGCTGCATTTGCGGCTGATTCTGGTCGACTGACACAGCGAACAAGTGCATGGCGATATGCGATGCCGGATTCAGTCGCCCCTCGCGCTAGTGCCCGGTCATGGACCGGAGCGCGGCGTCCAGCTCGAGGAGACGGGTATGCGCTGGGCGTCCAGGATGGAGCTCTGCGGCTGGCATCCGTGCCAGCGAACGGGCCAACGCTGCTACCTGCATTTCGAACCGGTCGTGCTCGTACGGGGTGGCCCATGCGGCGTCCGCCAGTTCGGCGAGCTGCTTGCGATCGCTGGCCGTGCCGGTGGCCGCAGCGGAGACAGCCTTCAAGAGCGCTGACGTGGGAACCTCGGGAGGAGGGGATGGCTGCTTGCCGCGTAGTTCGGCCAGCAAAAGCACCGGCGGCAACGCTCCGGGTTGCGCGCTGGCTTTCTTCAGCGCGCGGGCCAGTTTCATGGCGACATCGGCAGGAAGATCGTCGGCGACGATCGAGTCGCGCAAGGCGATCTGCGCATCCGGCGAGAGTCCCTGCAACGCACGGCTCTGCTTTTCGCTGAGGCGTCCCGCCCGAATGTCTTCCTGGATGGAGTCGGGAAGTTTCTCCGTGCCGAGCAATTGAAACAAGCGGCTACGGCGGATTCCGACTGCAGCCGCGACCTGTTCCCACGCGGCATCGTCCATCTGCAACTTGAGCGCGCGAAGCGCGGCAGCGCGGTCGATAGCGTTGAGGTCTTCGCGAACGACGTTTTCCATCAGTTGCTGAATCAGTCGGTGCTCGTCGGCCACGTCCCGCACGATGGCGGGAATGGTTTTCTGGCCGGCATCGCGCGATGCGCGCCATCGCCGCTCACCGTGCACGATGATGTAGATGTCCTGCTCGGTGTCATAGCGCACCACGATCGGCTGCAACACACCTTCCAGCGTGATGCTGGCGGCGAGCTCCTCCAGGCGGATCGGATCGAAGGTGCGGCGCGGCTGCACCGGATCGGGCATGATGCGATCGAGCCGAATTTCCTTGGCGGTCGGCAGATCGGTGACGCCCACTGCTTGCGCGCGGTTGTCCTCGAAGAGCGAATCGACCGTGAAGCGGCGCTTGCCTTTGGCGGACTTGGCGGTCGCTTTGGCCGACTGGCCGGCGGTGCTGCTAGACATGCAGCTCCTCCGCGGTCAGCATGATCGTTGCTGGTACGGGTTCATCGATGCCGTCCTCGTCGATCCAGGCCGCGACGGAACGGTAGGCCGCTGCCACTGGAGAGCGTGGCATATAAGCCAGGACGCTGGTGCGTTCCGCGGCCGATTCCGCGCTGCGCACCGACAGGGGAATCTGCGGAAGCAACGGCAGATCGGGAAACTGCTCCTCGAGGCTGATCAGCATATCGGTCGCCAGCCGGGAATTGGAATGCACCTTGGTCGGCAGGAAACCGAGGATTTCCAGATTCGGATTGAGGCGGCGAATCTTGGCCAGCGTTTCGAAGAGCCGCTTCAGCACCATCAATGAAAGAGGATGCGGTTCGATGGGAATGATGAGCGCGTCAGCCGCGACCAGGATATTGATCGAAATGATGTTCAACGCCGGGGGTGAATCGATCAGCACGTAGTCCCATGCGGAGAGATCGAGCGTTTCCAGCCGGTGCGCCAGTACGCGCTCGCGTTCCAGTTCGTTCAGGAGCTCCAGTTCGGCGGCCGCGAGATCGGGATGGGCCGGCAACAGCTCGACCGAACCGATCGTGGTGCCGGTGATGACCGACTGCACATCGACCGACTCATCCAGCAGCACGTCATAGACCGAGCCGTCCATCGAAGCGATGTCGGCCCCGACGGCCATCGTCAGACTCGCTTGCGGATCGAGATCGACCATGAGCACACGTCGACCTCGTTCCGCCAACGCGGCGGCGACATTGAGGGTGCTGGTGGTCTTGGCGGTGCCACCTTTTTGATTGAAGAAGGCGATGAGGCGAGTCATCGAGAACAGCTCCACTCGTGCATGCGGGAAGGTCCGAGTGTACGTACGGATGCCCTTTGCACTGTAGCATGGTGGGTTGACATGGACAAGCAGGCACACCGGTTTGTGCGGCTTCTCCCGGTGGCAGGGCGTCAGAAACGAAGCAGGAATGTCGGTTCTGGCTTGGGCGCATCACGAATTGATCGAGACTGATTCACACGGACTTCACGATTGCTGCCTACGGTGAGCATGGTCATTGGTACCAGCCGATGCGTTCGGTTAGCTCCCGATTCGACGAAGAAAGGGGATTGTCATGGTAGAGATCACTCGTCAGAAACTCGATCGCAGGACCCTCCTGGCTGGAAGTGTGGCTGCGGCGGCATTGATTCGGTTTGGGCCAGATGCGGTGATGGCTCAGGACCCTCGAAGCGATAGCGACCAGGAGAGAATCGCTCGCCGGGCGCGTTTCGAGGAACTCGGCTATCTCTGGAGAGCAACGTCTCCCTCGATTCACCTGGGCGATACCTTCACGGCCGTCATCACGAACCGAGGGCAGAGCGAGGTAACCATTTGGCCCTCGATCATCATCATGGATCACGCCAAACATCACAACGAATCGGTTGTCGATGAAGAAGTGACATTGCCAGCCGGTGGCGAGCAGATCTTCACGGGCGTCAACGACTATGGTGTCGCCAATCACTTTTCGACCCGGATGCTGGCGTCGACCGGTGACCCCGCGACACTTGGAATCGATATCTCGATCGTCGATTCCACTGGTGTGCAAACCACCCAGTTCAACGAGCGGGCCTTCATGGTCCAGTCCTGGGAGGATGTCGCGGAGATGCAGGCCGAGCTGGAGTCTGACATGAGCGATGACGGAGCGCATCACCACTAGCCGTGGCAAGGAATCCTGAGCCGGCAATCGCCCGCCGGCTCAGGGCCATGCACACACGTCCGCATCGGAACCTGCTTGCTCCGCGGACGTGGAAGAGCTGCGCGGAGCGCCGACTCGATCGACGTTACGCCGAAAGCGGCTGAACCTGGTCCCCTTCCTCCGGATGCTGCCCGAGGCGATAACGGCGCAGCACGCAGCCAGTTTGCTCGTCGACCATGCGCATCTCGCCCTGCATGCCTGTGGCTTCCAACTGCCGGATGAATTGCCAAAAGGCAAATGGCTCCCGGCTCAGTGGGAGCACAGCGTCCTGCAGCTCGACTTCGGTGAGGATCGTGGCCATTCGCATTCTCCCGTCCATTTTGTTCGGAGCCGACGTATCACTGCGATAAGCATTCCCGCCGGCGACCCTTCGATGGTTATCTCGACATTAAGTCGGCGCCGATCAGGGAGATGTAGTGCATTTGTATGACGAGGCTATTGAGAAGGCCGACCTGAATTAAGCAGATTTGCCGATGTTGCCGGCGCCTGGTTGCCCGCACCATAGGGAAGGTCGTTGGAGCGACCGTTTCTTAATGGAATCGCGCTATGCGATTAAGCGTCACGTAAGGGGTAAACAGAACGATGGTTGCAGTATTCGAACCGGTGGTTTCCGATACGGAGCGAGCGGAGGCGCTGGCGGGACGATTGTTCGAATCGCTGGTCGCCTTCCAGGATTTGGGTTCAGTCTATCTGGGCGACCGGCTTGGGATGTATCGATCGCTTGCGGAACTTGGTCCGGCCACCTCGGTCGAGCTGGCCGCGCGCACCGGTTTGGCCGAGCGTTATGTGCGTGAGTGGCTCGAGCATCAGGCGGTGACGGGCATTCTCGAGGTCGAGCGCGCAAGCGATGACTTCGCAGGACGGTCGTTTCGGCTACCGGACGCGTTCGTTCCGGTGTTGGTCGACGAAGTCAGTCCGTACTACATGGCGGCCGCAGGAAAGGCAATGGTTGGCGCCGGACGTCCGATCGAATTGGTGGTCGAGGCGTTCAAGAGCGGTGGCGGTGTGCCGTACGAGCTCTATGGCGAGACGTTTCTCGAAGGGCAAGCGGCGTTCAACCGGCCGGCCTTCACTGAACTACTCGGTTCGGAATGGATTCCTGCGATGCCGGACGTCTATGCGACGTTGCGTGCCAAACCCGATGCGCGTATTGCCGATATTGGCATGGGATTCGCCTGGTCGAGCATCGCGTTGGCCAAAGCGTTTCCGAATGCGATCGTCGATGGAATCGACAGCGACGTCGCGTCGGTCGAACGAGCGAATGCGAACATCGCGGCCGAGGGGATGAGCGATCGGGTGCGCGCCATCGCGCGCGATGCGGGCGATCCCACGCTCGAAGGCAAGTACGATCTCGCCTGCGCCTTCGAATGCGTGCATGACATGTCCGACCCTGTCGGCGTTCTGCGCTCGATGCGGCGCATGGTCTCGCCGAACGGCACGGTGTTGGTCATGGACGAAAAAGTGCAGGACGAATTCGTCGCTCCTGGCGACGATGTCGAGCGCTTCATGTATGGCTGGAGCGTGCTGCACTGTCTGCCGGTTGGCATGGCGGACGAAGGTTCGGTGGGAACCGGGACGGTGATGCGCAGCTCGACGATGCGGCAATATGCCGAAGCGGCCGGATTCACGCGCTTCCAGATTCTGCCGGTGGAGACAGATTTCTTCCGCTTCTACCGCCTGGACGGGTAGCGAATACACGTAGTGATTCTGAATGTGCGTCTGTGCTGGCAACCAGCGCAGACGCGCATTTCATTTCAAAGGGCTCACGCAACAGGCAGTTTGGTCTCGATTCCGTGACTGCGATGGTTGCCACGCTGGGGTAGGATGGTGCTATCGAACGACGTTCAGAGCCATGCTCAGGTTCCGGAATTGAATGTCGTGAGCCTCACGGGTTCCGATCCGAGGCGACATCGCAGACATCGATGCAACTCCTAGAGCGAACCCCCTACCTTGACGATCTGAACGCGTTGCTCTCCCAGGCGAGCCACGGACATGGACGCATGCTCCTTCTGGGCGGCGAAGCGGGTGTTGGCAAGACGAGCCTCGTGCAGGCATTCGTCAGTCGCTCCGCCTCTGAACGCGTGCTCGTTGGCGCCTGCGAGCCGCTGACTGCCCCGCGCCCGCATGGCCTCCTTGCCGACATGGATGAGTTGATGCAGGGACAGATCAGCGCATTGCTCGACCAGTCTGCATCGCCAGTCGAAATCGCTCGCACGGTCCTGACTACGCTCGCGTGCGGCCCCACCACCATCATGGTGATCGAGGACGCGCACTGGATCGACGACGCGGCCGTCGACGGGATTCGCTATCTGGGTCGCCGGATTGGATCGGCTCCCATCCTCATGATCATCACCTTCCGCGACGATGAGATTGGCATGGGGCACCCGATGCGCCGGCTGCTTGGGGATCTCGCCACCGCTTCAGCCGTTAGCCGGATGCACTTGCCGCCACTCTCGTTGGCCGGCGTCACGCAACTCTCCGAGGGATCGGGAATCGATCCGAACGAGCTCTTTCGGCTGACCAATGGCAATCCGTTCTTTGTTTCTGAGATTCTCGAAAGCAAGGTCGAAGGATTGCCAGCCACAGTGCGGGATGTCGTTCTGGCCCGGGCAGATCGGCTGTCACCGGCTGCCAGGCAACTCCTCGATGCCGTTGCGGTCATCGGCTCACCAGCGGAGTCGTGGCTGGCGTCACAGGTAAGTCAGGCGCAACCAGAATCGACCGAGGAATGCATCGCCCAGGGATTGTTGCGTACGCAGGGGGATGCGCTTGCATTTCGCCACGAGCTTGCGCGCGTTGCCGTATTGGCAGAGATCTCCCCTCCGCGGCAGATCGAACTGCACCGGCGCGTCCTTGCCGCGTTGCGAGCCGCGGGATCGACTGACCTGGTACGCCTGACCCATCATGCGGCATGCGGATTCGATCGTGATGCGGTGCTGGACTATGGGCCTGCGGCGGCTCGCCGGGCAGCGGCGCTTCGGTCACATCGCGAGGCAGCGGCTCAGTATCAGCGTGTGATGGAGTTCGCCGGGTCATTGGAACCTGCGGCGCGGGCTGAGCTGCTCCTGGCGTGGTCGTTCGAAATCTATGTGCTGGATGAAAGTGAACGGGCGATTGCGAAATGCGAGGAAGCGATCGAAATCTGGCGTGCTGAGAATGATCAACTGCGGATGGGAGACGCGCTACGTTGGTTATCCAGGCTCCATTGGTACGCTGGGAACAATCTGGAATCCGAAAACACCCTGGCGGAAGCGGTGCGCATCCTCGAAGCGTTGCCCCCGTCGCCAGAACTCGCGATGGCATATAGCGCGCAGTCCCAGCTCAGCATGCTCGCGTGGGATGCGCCGGAAGCCATCGCCCGGGGGCAACAGGCGATCGCGCTGGCTGAGCAAATGGACGAGCAGGAAACGCTGGCACATGCGCTTGCCAACGTCGGCGCCTCCTACTTCCTCACCGACGACGTGCCGCGAGGAGTAGCGCTTGTCAAACGCAGCCTGGACATTGCCAAGAGCAGGAATCTCGAAGAGCATGCCGCCCGAGCCTACACCCTGCTTTCGACCGGCCGCTGTGAGATGTACGACTTCGCAGACTCCGATCCCTGGCTGGACGAAGGGATTGTCTACTGTTCAGATCGGGATATCGACACCTACACGAACTACCTCAACGCATGGCGTGGTGTCTCGTACCTCTATCAGGGACAGTGGTCCGCGGCGGTGGAACAGGAAAACGCCGTTCTCCGGCAGCGCAGGCTGGCGCCCATAAGCAAGATCGTGGCGCTGGCAGTTCTTGGCCGAGTACACGCGAGGACCGGCGATCCTGCAGCGTCACTTCTCCTCGATGAAGCACTGGAACTGGCCGAGCGAACGGGAGAGTTGCAACGGCTCTGCCCGGTTCGCACAGCTCGAGCCGAATCCGCTTGGCTCGACGGCGACCTGGAGCGCACACGGGCTGAAGCCGCTTCGATCTACGATCTGGCTCTCGAAAGCGGGCATCGTTGGTATATCGGCCAGCTTGCCTATTGGCTCTGGCGAGCGGGTGCGCTGGAGGAAGCACCGACGAATGCGTTCGAGCCATTTGCGCTGCAGATCGCAGGGAATTGGCGGGCCGCCGCCGCCAGGTGGCGAGAACTTGGGTGTCCACACGAGGCTGCCTGGGCACTGGTCGACAGCGAATCCGAACCCGAGCTGCGCTACGCGTATGCGGAGTTCGTGCGGCTCGGCGCAACGCGCGCCGCGGCCGTCACCACCCAACGGTTGCGCGCAATTGGCGCCGAGCGACTCCCGCGGGGGCCGCGCCCGACCACGCAAGCCAACCCCTTCCAGTTGACGAGTCGCGAGATGGAGGTGCTGGCCATGCTCGTGCAGGGCCGGCGCACCAATGACATCGCGGATGCGCTCTATCTCTCGCCGCGCACTGTCGGCCACCACATCACCGCCATCCTGGCAAAGCTCGACGTCCGCTCACGAGACGAAGCTGCCCGGAAGGCCGTGGAAGTCGGCATCGCTCCCCAATCTAGGTAGCTCACCTCCCCAAACTAGGCACACATTGCCATAGCTACCGAGCAGTCGCTGCATGACGATGTTGGCGGCCGATTCGCGATCGCCGGTTTGTTCATAAGTGCTCTGTCGATCGCTGGATTGCACCGGGATAGGCCTAGTCTGCTGGTTCTCCAGGAGATCCGATGCACGCCAGTGAACTAAGAAAGGACAGCGTTTCAATGTTCACCGGAGAAAAAAGGGACCAATCTTCCGCGTTGCCCGACGTCACCCGCCGAACCGTTCTCGGTGGAATTGCTGGCAGCGGTTTGTTGACCGCGCTCTCACTGCGGCTTGGCGGCGGGAATCCTGCTGCCGCGTCCGAGCCGGTTTCATCATCCATTACAAGGAGTCAATCGATGACCGTATGGCGCCCTGACCCCACGTTCTATCCATCGGCCAGGTTGGCAATGACTGCCCCGCCGGAGGAGTTCGCGTATGTTGTGCGGGTCAATCCCAATGGGGACGAACGCCCCGACGCGATCGTTGTGATCGACACCAATCCAACTTCCTCGACCTACGGTCAGCAGATTGGCGAGGTCGAGATGTCCTATGCCGGGGATGAGCTGCACCATTTCAACTGGAATGCTTGCAGCTCGATGCTCTGTCCCAATGCGGCGCATCCCCATGTCGAGCGGCGCTACCTCATCGTTCCAGCGCTGAAGTCGTCCCGCATCTACATCATCGACACGAAGCCAGACCCAACGCGTCCGCGCATCGTCAAGACCATCGAAGCGGACGAGCTGGCCGAGCGGTCGGGCTATTCTCGCGGTCACACCGTCCATTGTGGGACCGATGGCATCTATGTGAGCGCGCTCGGCGCGCCCGATGGCGATGGCCCCGGTGGCGTGGTCGTCCTCGATCACGACTCGTTCGACGTGTTGGGCCCATGGGAGCTCGATCGCGGTGACCAGTATCTGCACTACGACTTCTGGTGGCATCTCGGCTATGACACCATGGTCACCAGTGAATGGGGCACTCCGAACATGGTCGAAACCGGCGTGCAGCCCGATCTGTTGCTGGATGGTCAGTATGGTCACCAGCTGCACTTCTGGAACCTGCGCGACCGAAAACTCACGCAGACAATCGATCTGGGCAAGGAAAACCAGATCGTATTGGAGTTGCGTCCAGCACACAATCCGACCAAGGCGTACGGGTTCGTCAATGTCGTTCTCAGCCTGAAGGATCTGTCGTCGTCGATCTTCATGTGGAAGCGCAACGACGACGGGACCTGGGACGCCAAGAAGGTCATCGAGATCATGGCTGAGCCGGCCGAGGAGGATCAGCTTCCGCCGGCGCTGCAACCGTTCAAGGCGGTCCCACCTCTGGTGACCGACATTGCGTTGAGCCTCGACGATCGCTTCCTCTACGTGCCGTGTTGGGGTACCGGCGAGCTACGCCAGTACGATGTCTCCAACCCGGAAGAGCCGAAGTTGACCGGCTCGATCCAGATCGGAGGCATCGTGCGCCGAGCTGGGCATCCGGCCGCGGATGGACCGCTCAATGGCGCTCCGCAGATGATCGAGCTGAGCCGCGACGGTCGCCGCGTCTACTTCACGAACTCGCTCTACCTCCCGTGGGACGCCCAGTTCTATCCGGATGGCGTCAAGGGATGGATGGCGATGGCGAACGTCGATGCCGATGGCGGAATGACGCTCGATCCCGACTTCTTCGTCGATTTCGGCGACCAGCGTCCGCATCAGGTTCGGCTCCAGGGCGGTGACGCCTCGACCGATTCCTACTGCTTCGCCTGATCGACCGGCGCCGGGCCAGACGCGATGCAATTCGCCTGGCCCGGCACCGTCTTCAGGTGGGTACGGAGGAGATTCCAGATGGATCACATCTCTCTGCTCTTGCCCTGGGTTACGTTGGCCCTGCTTGGCGCGTTTCACGGGCTCAACCCGGCCATGGGCTGGCTCTTTGCCGTCTCGATCGGTTTTCAGGAGCGGCGTACGGGCGCGGTAGTGAAAGCGCTGGGACCGATCGCGGTAGGGCATCTGCTGGCGATTGCGGCCATTGCGATACCGGTCGGGCTCTTGCAGGTCGTTCTTCCGGAGCGGATCGTGATGGCGGCTGGAGGGCTCATCCTGCTCGCATATGCTGCCTACAAAGTGCTGACCCGCTTTCGGCATCCGCGTTGGGTGGGGATGCGCGTGACATCGCTCGAACTGGTTTCCTGGTCGGCACTTATGGCGGCGGCGCATGGCGCCGGATTGATGCTGATTCCCGCGCTGGCGGGACTTTCAGATGACGGGCCGTCAGCGGCGATGGCGAGCCCGATGCCCGAGGGACATGCGCACCATATGCCCATGGTGGCCGAAAGCGATTCCAGCTTGCGCGCGCTTGGCGAGGCGTTGGCTGCGGTTTCATTGCACACGCTGGCGATGTTGCTGGTGATGGGGCTCATGGCCATCGCCGTCTATCGCTGGATCGGAGTAGGCATCCTGCGGCGCGCCTGGTTCAATCTCGATCTGGTCTGGGTCGGATCGATGGCGGTGGCCGGAACGGTCACGCTTGCGGTGGCACTCTGGCCGTCGCTTTGAGGGGAGCGAGACAACACCCCGGATCGAATAGATCTGGGGTGTTGCCGTGCGGCTGAATGAGGAGATCAGTCAGCGGAACCCGGAAGAGGATCGAACTCGTGTGGAGCGGGTTCGGTCTTCCCTTCGATGTTGACATGCGGAGTAATGCGGTCGAGCCATGAGGGGAACCACCAGTTGCGATCGCCCAGCAGTTCCATGGTGGACGGAACCAGCACCAGCCGGACGACGGTGGCGTCGATCAGGATGGCGACCGCCAGGCCGAAGCCCATCTGCTTGACGACGGGGACCGGGTTCATCACGAACGCCAGGAAGACGCAGATCATGATGGCGGCTGCAGCGGTAATCACCCGGGCGGTAACGGAGAGCCCGTCGGCGACGGCATCGCTGGTGTTGCGGCCATGCGCCCAGAACTCCCGGATGCGGCTCAGCAGGAAGACCTCATAGTCCATCGACAACCCAAAGAGGATGGCGAAGAGGAAGATCGGCAGGAAGACCGCGATGGGTTGGGATTCTTCGATGCCGAAAAGCTGGTGACCCCACCCGAGCTGAAAGACCGCCACGATCACGCCAAAGGCAGCCGCGATCGAGAGGATGTTCATGATGGCGGCCTTCAATGCGATCACCGGTGAGCGGAAGACGATGGTGAGCAAGATGAAGCTCAATCCGATGATGACGACAAAGACCCAGGGGGTGCGCTCGACCATCTTTTCCGAGAAGTCGAGGAATGATGCGGTTCCGCCACCGACATAAGCGGTCGTGCCGCTACCGTCGACGGCAGCCGGCAACGTGGTATCACGTAATTCGTGGACGAGATCGAGCACTTCGTCGCTGTTCGCGTTTCCGGTCGGAATCACGGTGATGACCGTGGTGTCGCCCGCTTCGTTCGTGAACGGCTGCGCGACCTGGACGACCCCCGGAACTTGCGCGACGGCGCTCGTAACCGAATCGATCGTCTCCTGCTGCACCCCGTCCTTATCGTCCAGCACCAGCAGCAGCGGATTGTTGAAACCTTCGCCGAAGCCTTCGGTCAACAGATCGTAGGCCTGCCGGGTGTGGAAGTCGGACGGATTGGCGCTGGCATCGGGGAACCCAAGATCCATCTTGAGCACTGGCAAGGCCAGCAGGATCAAGAAGCCGGCCGAGAGGATGGCATAGAGCCAGGGCTTGGCCTGAATGCGCCGGCTGATCTTGCGGCCAAATGGCTCCCCGGGCGCTCGGTTCTTGCTGCCCGGGCGACGGACCGACCACTTGTCGATACGGGTTCCGACCAGCGTGAGCAACGCGGGCAAGACGGTGAAGGCCACGAGCACGGCTGTTGCAACCACAATCGCAGCGGCGACGCCCAGCGCGGCGACGAACTTGATGCCGACGGCCGAGAGACCGAGCATCGAGATGACGACGACTGAGCCGGCGAAGATGACCGCGCGGCCCGCGGTATCGAGCGCGCGTCCGGTAGCCTCCCGCGGGGTGAGCCCATCATGGATACCTTCGCGGAAACGGGTCACGACGAAGAGCGCGTAGTCGATACCAACGCCGATACCGATCATCGAGGCGAACTGGGGCGCGAAAGTTGCGATGTCGAGCCAGCGGGTGGCGATGAAGATGCCCATGAAGCCGATGGTCAGACCGATCAGCGCGGTGGCGATCGGCAGGCCCATGGCGACCACGGAACCAAAGGCGATCAACAGGATGATGGCGGCTGCGATGATGCCGACCAATTCGGCCGTGTTTCCGAATTCTTGCTCCGTGACCGAAGTCGCGTCGCCACCGGCGACCACGCGCAGTTGATCGTTGTTGGCGGCGTCGGTGAGCTCGACCAGCTTTTCGGCTTCGGGAATCGACAGCTCATCGAACTGCACGTCGTAATTGACCGTTGCGTAGGCGATGTTGCCGTTCTGGCTGATCTGATACTCAGCTTCATAGGGTGACACAGTCGAGGCGACGTGCGGGAGTTGTTCGATCTCGGCGAGCAGGGTCTCGATTTGCTCCTGCACCGCTGGATCCTGGAAGCTCCCGCCTTCGTCGACCTGGAAGACCACCTGGGCGGTGATGCCCGACGCTCCCGGAAACCGCTCGGCGAGCAGGTCGTAGGCGCGTTGCGATTCCGCGCCCGGCAGGCTGAACGAATCGACGAAATGGCCACGCACGCTGGATGCCACTGCGATGAGAATGGCCATCAACACGAAGAAGACCAGCAACACCCGTTTTGGATGAGCGGTGACCGTATCGATCCAGCGACGCAACAGCCCCGGTTTGCCGTTGTTGGACGGTGTTTTTCGGTTCGATTGATCGTATGTCGTTGCCACGTGTTCCTCCTGCCCACACACTGCTCGCTTGCTGCCCGAGCGGGTATCGGGCGTTCCCCCGAATGGGAAGCCGGGACGGACAGAGGCACGCGTCCGTCCCGGCAACTGTTCCTAACTAGTCGGCTGCGCCGGGGGCAAATTCGACATCCCCCGGGCGCGGTTCGCGATCGCCATCCGGCTCCAGCGCACGCTCCACCACCGCATCCTCGATGAGGAAGTAGGAGACGACGGCGGCGATGATAATGCCAGCGGTCGAAAAGATGATGGCGCGGTCCATGCCCACCATGAATGCTTCCGCGCTGACATGCTCCAGGGTTTGGACTACCTGAGCAGGGATTGCGGACAACTGCGGATAGTCGCCACTGTCGATCAACTGACCCAGCACCCGGCCGGCGTTGTTCATCCCCGCGCCAACCAGATCGATGACCGGCGCGATTGCCTCGCCGCCGGAGGCGCGCAGCGCCTGAACGTCCGAGTTCCCATTGAACTCGCTCTTGTAGGCGCGGTTGGCCAGTGTACCCAGCAGGGCAACGCCGAACGCGGTGCCGATCTCGCGCAGAGAGCCATTGACTGCCGAGGCGATACCGCTCTTCTCGGAACTCACACTGTTCAGGACAGCAGTGGTCATGGGCGCCCAGATGAAACTCATGCCGAAGCCCATCACCAGGAAGGCCGGCAGGATGCGCCAGTAGGAAACCCCGACGCCCGACATGAGGAAGAGCCCCGTGCCGATGCCGGTCACGATCATGCCGAAGGAGATGAGGCGGCGCGGTCCGAGCTTGTTGACCATCGAGCCAGAGAGCGGAGAGAAGACCATCATGACCGCCACCATCGGCACCAGTGCGAGACCGGTGCGGATGGGCGAGAAGCCGTGGATGTTCTGCTGATAGAGCGTCATGAAGAACGAGACGCCGGTGATCAGGAACGCGATCATGAACGAGTCGATATTGGCCCCGACGAAGGTGCGCGAGCGGAAGAAGCTCATCGGGATCATCGGGCGCTCGGCGCGCATCTCCACCCAGACGAAGACCGGCAGAATGATGGCCGCGGCCAGGAAGGCGATGAGGATCCAGGTGTCGGTCCATCCGCGCTCTCCTGCCTGAATGAGGCCCCATGTGAGCGCAGCGATCCCGGCGGTGATGAGGATGGTGCCCGGAACATCGGTCGCCACCGTGCCCGACTCGTCGCGCGATTCACGCACCACTGCCTGGGTCACCAACAGGGCAATGATGCCGATTGGCACATTGATCAGGAAGATCCAGCCCCAGTGGAAATACTCCACGATGGCGCCGCCGATGACGGGACCGAGAGCGATGGACGAGACGGAAACCGCGCTCCAGATGCCGATGGCGCGGCCGCGCTCTTCCGGCGGGAACGCGTTGGAGATCAGCGAAAGCGACAGCGGCATGATCAACGCCGCGCCCAATCCCTGCAGGGCGCGCATGGTGATGAGCATGTTCATGCTGTTGGAGAACGCCGCGATTGCCGAAACAACGGTGAAGATCACCAATCCGATCATGAACCAGCGTTTCCGGCCGAACTTGTCGCCCAGACCGCCTGCAGTGATCTGCAACGAGGCGAAGACCAGCGTATAGGCCGAAATGACCCACTGGAGCTGAGTGGCGCGGGCATCGAGGTCACGCGAGATAGTTGGCAGGGCAATGTTGACGACGAGGTTATCGAGCATCGCCATGAAGAGCGCGAAGCAGGCGGCGATCAACGTATACCACTTGACGTTGCTGTCATTGACGCGATTCGACAATCCAATACTTGCCATTCCAAGTCTTACCTTTCACTTATCGCGAAGCGCAGAACCGGGAACATCCGGCCGCCAAGCGCCGTTCTTAGGACGGTTATTCGGTCGATTCGTTAGATACGTTCGCCGGTTCGACAATGTCCGGCGGGTTGGTTGGCCACGTTGCCTTGCGCGGTGAACTGTTCTACTGACTCGAGCATCGATTCGAGCGTGACACTGCGGAGATAGTCCACAAGCGCCTGCTTGGCGTTGTCCAGGGCGCCAGCCAGCGCCTGCGGGAGATTGGGCGCAAACCG